>NZ_JBANBA010000074.1:0-46752 GCF_059803475.1 Bradyrhizobium sp. UFLA05-89
TCGTAGCGCGCCATGAAGGCCGGCGACATATGGCGCAGGCGCGCATCGTCGATCCGCCCGGAGCGGGTGATGTAGCTATAGGCAAATTCCATCAGGTCGAGCTTCATGTGTTCGGCAAAGTGCTCGTACCAGCCGGCCGAGGTGCGCGCGGCGCTGACGAGCTTTTGCACGATTGGTTTGCGCTCGGCCTGGTAGCGGTGCAGCGCGGTTGCAAGATGCGCGTCGGATTCCAGCGCCTTCACCAGCGAGATTGCGTCCTCGATCGCGAGCCGCGTGCCTGAGCCGATCGAGAAATGCGCCGAGTGCAGCGCGTCGCCGATCAGCACCATGTTCTTGAACGACCAGTGCTCGTTCCAGACCCAGGGGAAATTGCGCCAGACCGATTTGTTGGAGACCAGACAGTGACCGCCGAGCGTATCGGCAAAGACCTCCTCGCAGACGCCTTTTGACTGCTCGAGGTCCTTGTAGGCGAAACCGTAGGCCTGCCAGGTGGCATGGTCGCACTCGACCAGGAAGGTGCTCATGGTCGGCGAGTAGCGGTAGTGATGGGCGTTGAAGGCGCCGCGATCGGTCTTCACGAAGGTCTGTGACAGCGTGTCGAAGCGTTTCGAGGTGCCGTACCAGACGAACTTGTTGGAGGAGTAGGACAGCGAGGTGCCGAAATCGCCCTCGTACGAGCGACGCACCAGCGAGTTGAGCCCGTCGGCGGCGACGATCAGATCATGGCCGTTGAGCTGATCGATGGAATGGATCTGCGTGTCGAAGCGCGGTGTGACGCCGGCATCGAGCGCGCGCTGCTGGAGGAATTTCAGAAGATCGAGCCGTCCGATCGAGGAAAAGCCGACGCCGTCGATGGCGACGCTGTCCGCGCCCAGATTCAGCGTGATGTTCTCCCAACTCTCCATGTGCGGCGCGATGGCGTCGACCGTCTCGGGGTCGTCCGCGCGCAGGAACTCCAGCGCCTCGTCCGAGAACACCACGCCAAAGCCCCAGGTCGCGTCGGCCGGGTTCTGCTCGAACAGGTCGACCTGGTCGTCGGGGTGACGCTTCTTCCAGAGATAGGCGAAGTAGAGCCCGCCAGGCCCCCCGCCGATCACGGCGATCCGCAACGTCGTCCTCCCTGATTGAAAGTATTCTTGCTATTCGAGCTAGGGGCTAGATCTGCTCTGGTCCGCAGCGCCAGAGCAATGATCGACAAGGGCCATGCGTTCGTTCCTCCTCCCGGTCTTGTCGTGATCAAAATCGAAGAGTCAGCAACCTCTCTGTGGTGTCAGCGACTGCGCACGCCGCCAGACATCGCCGCGCGGAACTGGCCATGCGCGGCGTTGTGCGATCCTAGCGCGATCCTAGCGCGCAGCGAAGGGGGCAAGGACCTCCTTGCAGGCGGGTGACAGCGAGCCGGCATTGGTCGCGAGGCATTGCGCGATGCGGCCGCCGCCCGGCGCCACACCTGCGCACAGCGTGCGGACGTCGCCGCCGCATGCCGAACGCACGATGAGCAGCTCTTCGCGCGGCCGCAACGGCCGCAGGACGATGACCGCCGGCGCTGCCGCGGGAGCCGCGCCCGTGGGCGCTGCGGCGGCTGACGCGCCGCCACCGCCGGTCGCGGCGCTCACCGCTTTTGCGCAGGCGGGCGAGACCCTCGCCTTGTTCTTCTCCAGGCATTCGAGCGCGGGCGCGCCGCCAGGCGGCACGCCGGCGCAGACTTTTGGATAGTCGGAGCGGCAGGCACTCTTGATCGCGGAGACCTGTGCGCTGCTCGGCTGCCTGGCCGCGGCAGCTTTGGGCGCCTCGGCTTTGGGTGCTTCGGTCGTGGCGGGCGTTTTGGCGGGTTCGGCGGCAGGCGCCGATTCAGCCTTCGGTGCGGCCGGTGCGGCTTCGGTCTTCGGCGCAGCCGCCGGTTCGATCGCGCGCACCGCGCTCTGGCAGGCCGACGACAGGCTCGGCATGTTCTTGTTCAGGCACTGCAGTGCCTCGGCACCGCCCGGCGTCACGCTCGCGCAATGCGCCTGATAGTCGGCCCGGCATGCGGACCGGATCGCACTCTTCTGTGCGTCGGTCGGGGCCTGCGCGAAGATCGGTGCTGCAGTTGCGAAGAGAGCCGCCGCCAGCAACGCGCTGCGCGTTGCGACAATTCCAGAGCTATTGAACATTTGCGCCAATTCCTGCCCTTGGTGAAGCCCATGCCTTGAAAATCGGAGCTTCGAAAAAAGTCATATGATCGCAATCGGCGCGAGGGCTATCTCGCGCACGGCATCATTGGCCGCTTTGGCATCTACCGCAAGTAGATTGTGCCCGCCGAATGTGGCGGGACAACATCGTCAGAGCTTGACCATACGCTTGCCGCGGTTCTCGCCCGCAAGCAATCCGATCAACGCCCGCGGCGTGTTCTCCAGGCCGTCTATGATGTCCTCCTGCACCTTCAACTGTCCCGACTTGACCCAGGCTTGCAGGTCGGCGAGCGCGTGCTGGCTCCGGCTCATATAGTCCGTCACGATGAAGCCCTGCATCACGAGCCGCTTCACCACGATCAAGCCGGGCACGCCGCGCGGGCCATGCGCGGACGGCGCGCGGTCATATTGCGAGATTGCACCGCAGCAGGCGATGCGGCCGTAATTGTTCATCTGTGGCAGGCAGGCTTCCAGAATGTCGCCGCCGACATTGTCGAAATAGACGTCAACGCCATCAGGTGCAGCCGCGCGCAGCGCCTTGAACACCGCGCCGTCCTTGTAGTCGACCGCGGCATCGAAGCCGAGTTCCGCTGTGAGCCAGTTGCATTTGTCTGCGCCGCCGGCAATTCCGATCACGCGACATCCCCTGATCTTGGCGATCTGTCCGACGATCGATCCGACCGAGCCCGCGGCGGCCGAGACAACGACCGTCTCGCCTTCCTTGGGCTTGCCGATCTCCAGCAGGCCGAAATAGGCGGTGAGGCCGGCGATGCCGAACACGCTGAGCAGATGCGTCAGCGGCTCGAGCTTCGGCATTTTCGTGAGATGCTTTGCGGGCACCGCGGCGTAGTCCTGCCAGCCGGTATCGCCGAACACGATGTCGCCGGCTGCGATCCCCGCTGCCTTTGAGCTGACGACCTCGGCGATGGCGCCGCCGGCCATCACGCTGTTGGCCTCGACCGCCGAACGATAGGTCGCGCCATGCATCCAGGCACGGTTGGCGGCATCGAGCGAGATGTAGCGCACGCGCAACAGCGCCTCGCCGTCCTTCGGCTCCGGCACGGCGCCCTCGACCATCTTGAAATGCTCCGGTCCGAGCTTGCCGCTCGGCTTCTCGACCAGGAGGATCTGGCGATTGACGGTCCCGCTCATGGTAGTCCCCTCTTCAATTGTTTGACTTTTATTGATGCAGGTGCCGCGCAGAAATCATGCAAGCCGCATCCGTTGTGCGCTGCGTGAAAGCTAGATCGCTCCACCCTTTTTCACAACGGGAACATCCGGCCAACGCGAGCGCTCGCCAAGCGTGTTGCGTCGCTGTCAAAATCTGCGACACTGTGAAGCGCCGGTGTACGTGGGGGTAAGCGATGTCGAACAGGTTTACGCAATACATTCTGGTCGCGATGGTGCTGGGCATCATCGTGGGGTCGGCGATCTACAATTTCATGCCCGACACCCGTGCCGAGTGGGCCTCCTCGATCAACCTGATCGCCATGATGTTCCTGCGCCTGATCAAGATGATCATCGCGCCGCTGGTGTTCGCGACCCTGGTCGGCGGCATCGCACATATGGGTTCGGGTGCAAGGCTCGGGCGCATCTTCGCCAAGACCATGGGCTGGTTCGTCAGCGCCTCCTTCGTGTCGCTGCTGCTCGGCCTCGTGATGGTCAACCTGCTCCAGCCCGGCGCGAACTTCCCCGGAACGCTGCCGGAGAAGGGGCAGTCGACGGGATTGCCCGTCTCGGCCTTCTCGATCGAGAAATTCCTGACCCATCTGATCCCGACCTCGATCGCGGACGCGATGGCGCAGAACGAGATCCTGCAGATCGTGATCTTCGCCGTGTTCTTCTCGGTGGCGATGGGCGCCATGCCTGAGCGCTCGAAGCCGATCCTCAGCCTGATCGACGACATTTCCCACATCATGCTGAAGGTGACGAGCTATGTGATGCTGTTCGCGCCGCTCGCGGTCTGGGCCGCGATCACCGCCACCGTCGCCAAGAACGGTCTCCTCGTGCTGTGGAAGCTCGTCGTGTTCATGGGCGGCTTCTACCTGTCGCTGCTGATCCTGTGGGCCATCCTGGTCGTCGTCGGCTTCGTCGCGATCGGACCGCGCTACGCCCATCTGCTGCGGCTGATCCGCGAGCCATTGATGATCGCGTTCTCGACCGCGAGCTCGGAGGCCGCCTATCCGAAGACGCTGGAGGGCCTGACCAAGTTCGGCGCCTCCTCGCGCATATCGAGCTTCGTACTGCCGCTCGGCTACTCCTTCAACCTCGACGGCACGATGATGTACTGCACCTTCGCCAGCATCTTCATCGCGCAGACCTATCACATCGAGATGTCGCTCGCGACCCAGCTCGCGATGCTCGCAACCCTGATGATCACCTCCAAGGGCGTCGCCGGCGTGCCACGTGCCTCGCTCGTGGTGATCGCATCGACGCTTTCCCAGTTCGGCATCCCCGAGGCGGGCCTGTTGATGATCATGGGCATCGACACCTTCCTCGACATGGGGCGCAGCGCCACCAACGTGATCGGTAATTCGCTCGCCACCGCCGTGGTCGCGAAGTGGGAAGGCGAGCTCGGGCCCGAGCATGCGCTCGGACCGGGCGAGGCGCCCACGCCGGACATGGTACCCGGCGAAGTGCCCGCGATGGCCGGCCACTGACAGGAGCGCGTCATGCGCCTGACATCGGCGATATCGGCGGGCCTGTTGCTGGCATGCGCGCTGGCAACCGGCGCCTCGGGGCAGATCGGTGGCAGCGAAGGGCTCAGCCCCACGCTCTCAGCCATCAAGAACAGTCACGTCGTGCGGCTCGGCTATCGCGAAAGCTCGCCGCCGTTCTCCTTCCTCGACCAGGCGGGCCGGCCGATCGGCTACAGCCTCGAGCTCTGCGAGGCGATCGTTGAGGAGATCGGCGTCGAGGTCGACGATCCCGATCTCAAGATCGAGTACGTCAAGGTCACCTCGGACGACCGCATCGATGCCGTGCTTCAGAACAAGATCGACCTCGAATGCGGCTCGACCACGGCCAATGCCGAACGCGGCAAACGCGTCGCGTTCTCACCGCTGATGTTCGTTGCCGGCACCAAGCTGATGGTGCCGAAGGCATCCAACGTGTCTGCCGTCGCCGACCTCAAGGGCAAGACGGTGGTGGTCACCAAGGGCACCACCAATGAGCAGGCGATGCATGCGGTCGACAAGAAGTTCTCGCTCGGCCTGAACATCATCGCCTCGCCCGATCACGAGCAGTCGTTCCAGATATTGGCGGACGGCAAGGCCGACGCGTTCGCGACCGACGACATCCTGCTCTACGGCCTGATCGTGCGCCACAAGGCGCAGGACAAGTTCCGCGTCACCGGCGATTATTTGTCCTACGACCCCTACGGCATCATGTTCCGCAAGGGCGAGCCGCAGCTCTCAGCCGTGGTCGAGCGCACCTTCCGCAAGCTCGGCTCCAACCACGACCTCGTCCCGCTCTACAACAAATGGTTCGTGGCACGGCTTCCGACCGGCGAAAGGCTCAACGTGCCGATCTCGTTGCAACTCGAGGAAGCCTTCAAGGCCATGGACGATTCGCCGGGGGCAAACAATTAGCGCGCTTGCGCTGCGGAATGATCGGGCCGCAATCCGGCTGCACCCTCTCCCCTTTTGGAAGAGGGTAACTTCGCGAAGCGAAGTCGGTTGTTGCCAAAATTGCCTGCGAAAAACCGGTAGGCCGCAGAAGACCGGTTCACAAACCTTCTCAATTTTTAGGAACGATTCGCCCCGCACCGATTATCGGCGTATGGACGAACTACTAAAACGCGCGGACAGGGCCATTCGGGATAGCGAGCTGATCCAGCGCCAGGTCTACGAATGCATCGTGCAGGCGCGCTTATGGAACGCGCGGTTCTGGCGACTGCGAGTCGCTCGCGCGAAGAAGTTGCGCGAAGTGGGCAGTCTCGCGCGCAGAGGGCCCACGCGCCGGAGTGCCAGATTGCGCGGCTCAATCGCCCAGGGCCGAAGACGCCCGATAAGGTTGTCGCCGATCAGGAAAATCCAGCGGCGAAAGGAGCTTAATGGTCTTGGGGTGGAAGCTGGCGCGGAAATACAAGCGTCTCAGCCGAACCTCGGCCCGTTGATGCAACTCGCGGCTTTCCTCGATTAGTCGCCTGGCTTCCGAGATTGCCGCCGCGGCACGGGTAATCAGCCTGTCGGCGTCCTCTAGCGCATCGGCCATCGGCGGCGCTCCCTATCCTATGCAGGCGGGAGCGCTACTGGTCTCTCAGCCACCGACGCCCACGGGCAAAGCCGAGCCGGTGATGCGAAACAACGCACCGATCAGAGAATGGTTGCCGGTCGAGGAACCCGTTGACGGGAAAAGTGCACTGAGGCCGCTGCTTCGTACAATGCCAAGCGGATTAGCTTATGCAATGGCAACTAGCTCGCGACGCGATCATTGTCCGAAACATGACCGATCCACTGTTCGAACGCGCCCGGCTTGCTATCGAGGAAAGCCGTGACCTCCAACGCCGTTGCCGCTTGCTTCATGCGGATAACGATTTCGAGCGACGGGAACTTCGTCGGGCCGTCTTCGAGAGTGCATCCATCCGAACCGAGGTCAGAGCGTTTCGTGAAAACAAGGAATGAGGCCCGCCGCAGGTGTCGCGGCGCCGAGTTCTGTCAGCGCCAGGCTTTTTCGTTCTTCTGTTCGTAGTCCTTGAAAGCCTTCTCGAGCCCGCTCAAGACCTCGGCGGATGTCTCGAACATCGCCTTCAACTGCGGTTCGTCGAACTTCTGAATGTCTTCGCGCAGATGGTTCCGGATATCCCGAAGGGCCTTCTGCATCTTCTGCGTATGGTGTCGGGGATCGCGGTCTGCGGCACCTGCCATATCCAGCCTCCTCGCCCCAGAGGATCCCCATGATCCTTCAACGCATCTGATCATAGGCATCCGCGAGAAAATGATCGAAGCTCTCAATCCGAATGAGACCTAGCCGTGGATATTCCATGTCCGTGACGATGTAGAGAGCGACCGTCAGAACACCGGCGAACAGGATCATATGCACCCAGCTTCGAGCCGCGCTCGCCGCCATGCCGAACCCGGCCAACAACGAACAGCCCAAGCCAAGCCCAAAGAGCATTAGGTATATGATTTGCGGTGGGTGCTTTTCCGCAGCACCCGCTCGGAGGCGGGCGATTTCAAACGCGGTGTTCAATGCAGGTAAGGTCAATGAGCAGGCGGGTTGGTAATCGCTCTTCGGGCAAGCCGCCAACGCCGCATTCCAAAGGCCTTCTTTCAACTGCACCAGTTGGCTCTGCTGCTCGCGGGAGAAATCCTCCATCCTCTTCCAGAGCAAGAAATCGTGTTGCATGCGGTAGAGGTCCACGCGAGCACGGACGTAATCTTTGAGCTTGCTTCTGAGTTCGTGGGCCGTATCTCTCTCGAAGAGACCTGTCCGGTCATATGCGGCAGCCACCGCCGTCGTTTCTTGAAGTACCAACTGCCGCCGGTCGTCAAATCGTTGCAGAGCGCCCGAAATGGTGAAAGCAAGCAGCAGACCCATCAAACCGAAGATGGCTCCTTCGACCGTTGACAGGCCAGCGGTGCTTTCGCCGTTTGTATGCTTGCGATAGCGCAAACCCAGGCGGCGGCCGAAGTTCAGAGAAATCATCGAGCCAACGAAGAACACGGCCGCGATCGCTACGGCAAAAAACATGAAGATCATTGCGCGCGATTTCCATTCTGGAACTCCGGCGCTATTGGTGACCAAAGCTCTTGGCAAAAGCATGGAATTCGATGACGACCGGCTTGATACCAAGAGCCCGGCGCGAAGCTCGCAAGTGCGTTTTGTTCACTTTTGGACAGAGCTTTCCATGTCGCGAAAAGCGTGCGGGAGTGTCTATCGCAGCTTCCTTCTCTCCGTTGCCACCTCGGCTTCGAGCATTTCACCGACCAGCGTCCAACTTAAAGATGGGTAAGTTGCAGACGGGAAAGATGAGCAAAGGGCGGGGAGCAGGTTCCGAAACGTAGAACCCCGGGAGGAAGCGAGGGCGAGACCATCCGTGGTCGCTGGGGCCTCGCGGAGTAAATGTAGCAGAATACTCAACCGGAGCAGCGTGGAACTACGGTGCCAGGAAAGAATGGCAACCAAGCACTGTTGCTATATCCGAAATCGCCTATTCTCGTCTAAAGAGACGGGAGGTGTACAGACTGCGTGATGTAGAACGCCAATCCCAACGACGCGGCCCCGATAGCCTCAATGACCCCTGACCCTCCTGCCGAGACCGCCATGCAATACTTGATGTGGGCGATCGAGCACATCGAGAAAGCAGGCAATCACGAGGCTGCGCGCCACGCCCGCATCGCTTTGGAAGCGCTGCGCCGGGGTATCCGATCAACGCACACCGGCAAACACGAGCCCTAACTGAAGGGTTCAGCGGCCTTTTCACAGCTCCGTCGGATCGGGATACAACGGTAGACACAGACGGTCGACGTTGTTGTTTTAATTGATTTAAGGGGAGAAGGGATGGCAGCGAGTGCGTAGCGCTCAGCCTTCTCTCCCAAACACCCGATCCAGCGCCGCGTCGTACGTCGCCTGCACCAGGTCCGGATACAGTTTCCCCAGCACCTCCATCATCACGCCGGAGTTGATCTCGAGCACCTGCCACGCGCCGTCGACACGGACGAGGTCGATGGATGCGAAGGTGATGCCGATGGCGCCAGCGGCGTCGATGGCGAGCTTTGCGCACACCCGACGCGTCTCGCCACCCTCGATGAGGACAGGCTTTGCGCCGGCATCGAGATTGTGACGCCAGGTGAGGACGCGCCGCTCGCCGTTCGGCACGACGGTGTCGAGCGCATGCGCGTCGAGATCATCCAGCTTCACCTTGGGCATCGTGCCCGCCAGTTCGCGCAGCGTCTGCACGCCGTCGCCGACCACCGACGGCCGCTCCTTGCGGTAGACCACGAGCGGTGTCTTATCGAGGAGAACGACCCGGACCTCGTCCTCGATCTCGACATAGGGCGCGATCACGAGGCCGAGGCTCATCGCGAAGATCTCGCTCACGGCGCGTTCGAGTTCGGCGCTGCTCGTTACCTTGAGAACTGACCGGCCTGCCGTGCCCTCGTTGGGCTTCACCACCAGCCCTTGCGGGTTCTGCATCACGAGCCGAAGCATCGCTTCCCACCAGCGCGGTCCAACGACGTGCTCCCCCAGCGTCGGGTTGAGAAAGAGGTGATGGGCGATAGCGGGCACGCCCGTCAGGGCGAGCACCTCCGATGTCGCCGACTTGTCGTTGGCGAGGCGATGCGCAATCGCGCTGTTGAGACCGATATCGTAGCCGAAGGCGAAGCGGCGGGTCTCGCCCCAGCCCATCGCGATCAGCCAGCCTTCCGCGCGCACGTCGATGGCGATCCCATGCCGCGCGCAATAGCTTCGTATTGCCTGGACGAATATCCGTTCATTGCTTGGCATCGTGCTTGTCCCGCCAAAAAAGTCGCTTCATGCCGGAATCGGCGGTCTGCCATGGCCAAAAGCAGAGCTATTCTTAATGAATTTCTCGCGAGCGAAACGGAAATTAAGTGCTGCCTTGCGGGCCATTTGGGCAAAGAAATTGCTGCGATGCGGCCTGAAAAGAGAAAATCGTTAATTATCCTGACAAATCAACGGGAAATGCCAGTTTGATCGGCATCAATTGCTGCGCGAACGAGGTTGATTATTGACCTCAATGCCGTAAATCAGAGACGCGAAATCATCCGCCATGACAGTGGTGTTCGCCCCACGTTGAAGGGGCCGGGCAACGCTTTTGTTCAAAACCGTATAGATTCGGAATATCGAAACACATGAGCGCGTTTTATCGAGAGAAGGTCCTCTCCGTCCAGCACTGGACCGATACCCTGTTCAGCTTCCGTGCCACTCGCGACACCGGTTTCCGGTTCCAGAACGGCCAGTTCGCGATGATCGGCCTCGAAGTGGACGGCCGTCCGTTGCTGCGCGCCTACAGCATGGCGAGCGCCAATCACGAGGAGGAGCTCGAGTTCTTCTCGATCAAGGTTCAGGACGGCCCGCTCACCTCGCGCCTCCAGAAGATCAAGGAAGGCGACACCATCCTGGTCGGCCGCAAGGCGACCGGAACGCTCGTTGCCGACAACCTGATTCCCGGCAAGCGGCTTCTCCTGCTGTCGACCGGCACCGGCCTTGCGCCGTTCGCGAGCCTGATCAAGGACCCCGACGTCTATGACCGGTTCGAGACCATCGTGCTGGTTCACGGTTGTCGCCAGGTCTCGGAACTCGCCTATGGCGAGCAGCTCGTCGCGACTTTGCGCGATGACGAATTGTTCGGGCCGATGCTCTCCGAGAAGCTCGTCTACTATCCGACCGTGACCCGCGAGCCGTTCCGGAACCGTGGCCGCATCACCGACCTCATCAACTCCGAGCAGCTTTTCAACGACATCGGCCAGGTCCCGCTCGACATCGCGACCGACCGCATCATGATGTGCGGCAGCCCGGCGATGCTCGAAGAGCTCCGCGGCATGTTCGAAGGTCGCGGCTTCACCGAAGGCTCCGGTAGCGAGCCCGGCCATTTCGTGATCGAAAAGGCCTTCGTGGAGCGCTGATCTCCGCGCGGCGCGATCCTACCCATCGTCATCCCGGGACGCGCCACCGGGTCCGCGCGACGCGCGGCCCGATGACAGGCTCCGCGCGAGCCCGGGGCCCAAAGCCCAGGCGGGAGTTGTGGCGCGAGATGGTGGTTGCGGGTCTTCGCCAAACCACTCCCTGTGATTATGGATCCCGTCTATTGCACTGCAGCAGCCCGCCCACCCTGCGGATTGATTTGCGCTGGTCGAATTCGGTAGCCTGAAACAGAAGCCGCGTCATATCCGTAAACGGGACGCGGGCGTATCATGCCCCGTCGTTTCGATGAGAGGATGTGATCGTGGCCGACGAAAATAGCAAAGCGCCGAAATCGGTCCGTGGGGCCCTGGAGCAGGGGACCATGGAGACCCTGCTGCTTCCATTCTCGCCGCGCTTCATCGTGCTGACGATCTGCGCGGTCGTCACCGCTCTCCTGATCGGCTTCGGCATCGCCGATCGCAAGATTTTCGACATCCTGATCATTCCCATCGTGATCTTCGGCGGCCTCACGCTGCTCGGCGTCCGCGATCTCCTGCAAAAGGGCCACGCGGTCCTGCGCAACTACCCGATCTCGGCACATATGCGCTTCCTGCTCGAAGAAATCCGCCCGGAGATGCGGCAGTATTTCTTCGAGAGCGAGAAGGACGGCATGCCGTTCTCGCGCGATACCCGCGCGGTGGTTTACCAGCGCGCCAAGATGCAGCTCGACAAGCGGCCCTTCGGCACACAGGAGGATGTCTATCGCGAGGGTTATGAATGGATGCATCACTCGGTCTCGCCGAAGACGCGGTCCGATGAGAAATTCCGTATCACGATCGGCGGCCCGGACTGCGCGAAGCCTTACTCCGCATCGGTATTCAACATCTCGGCCATGAGCTTTGGTGCGCTCAGCCCCAACGCCGTTCGCGCGCTCAATGCCGGCGCCAAGAGAGGCGGCTTCGCGCACGACACCGGTGAGGGCGGGGTCAGCCCCTATCACCGCGAGATGGGCGGCGACATCATCTGGGAGATCGGCTCGGGCTATTTCGGCTGCCGTCATCTCGATGGCACCTTCGATCCGGACGCGTTCGCGCGCGTCGCGACCGAAGACCAGATCAAGATGGTCGAGCTCAAGATCAGCCAGGGCGCCAAGCCCGGTCACGGCGGTGTTCTGCCGGCTGCCAAGGTCTCCGAAGAGATTTCAAAGATCCGCGGCGTGGGCATGGGCGAGGACTGCATTTCGCCGGCCTCGCATCGCGCCTTCTCCACCCCGATCGGGATGATGCAATTCGTCGCCGAGATGCGAAAGCTCTCCGGCGGCAAGCCTGCCGGCTTCAAGCTGTGCATCGGCCACACCTGGGAGTTCCTGGCGATCTGCAAGGCGATGCTGGAGACCGGCATCTATCCGGACTTCATCGTCGTCGACGGCAATGAAGGCGGCACCGGCGCCGCGCCGCTCGAGTTCATGGATCATCTGGGCATGCCGATGCGCGAGGGCGTCAACTTCGTGCACAATGCGCTGGTCGGCATCAACGCGCGCAACCGCATCAAGATCGGCGCGTCGGGCAAGGTTGCGACTGCCTTCGACATGGCGCGAGCCATGGCGATCGGCGCCGACTGGTGCAATTCGGCGCGTGGCTTCATGTTCTCGCTCGGCTGCATCCAGTCCCTGAGCTGCCACACCGACCGCTGCCCGACCGGCGTTGCCACGCAGGACCCGACGCGTGCGCGTGCGCTCTACGTGCCGCTCAAGATCGACCGCGTCCATAACTATCACCATGCGACGCTGCACTCGCTGTCCGAGCTGATCGCCGCAGCGGGCCTCGAGCATCCGCAGGAGTTGCGCCCGATCCACTTCACCCAGCGCACCTCGACCACCGAGGTGAAGTCGTTCGCGCAGCTCTATCCGGCGCTGCGGCCGGGGGAGCTGCTCGAAGGCACCGAGGACCCCCGCTTCCGCGATGCCTGGCGGATGGCACGGGCGGATTCGTTCCAGCCGGTTCCGTGAGGGCCCGCTTCGCGGGTCGGCGCGTTGCAACTCCCACGCACGATCTGCATTGCCCTCGATCGAGCGGAGGCGATCATGAGAACGGCGAGCGTGGCCGCGTTACTCTGGCTTGCGCTATCGTCCCTGGCGATGGCGCAAGGCGGAGGATATCCCGCAAGCCCGTCGCACGCCGTCGTCGGCGCGAGCCCGGACGGCACCCCGCGTTACGGCCGCGAGCCGCGCAAGGAGGAGGGTGCATCATCGGATACCGTGGGCCGTGGCGGCGATAGCAACAGTGAGCGGGATCGAGCGCTCGACGCGAGCAACAGCGACGACGGCAACGAGAGACGCAACGGCCATTCTCAGAAGCGCGAGAAGTGAATCTGTAGTTATGGGTTTCGGGCTCGCGCGGCCCGGGATGACGACTGGAAATTAGCGCGCGCAGCTCAAGTCGCCTGCTCGCTTTTCCGGCTCGCAAGGATCTTGTCGATCCGCCGGCCGTCGAGATCGACGACTTCGAGATGCCAGCCGCCGAGGTCGAAGGCGTCGCCCACATTCGGCAGCACGTTGAAATGTTGCAGCACGAGGCCGGCCACGGTGTTGTAGCGATGATGCGGCGGCAGCTCGAAGCCGAGCAGCTCACCGAATTCGTCGACCGGCATCCAGCCCGAGATCAGCAGCGAACCGTCCGCGCGCGTGACGTAGGCCGGCTCCGGCGGGCCTTCCTCGGAATGGAACGCGCCGACGATGGATTCCAGAATATCGGCCGCGGTGACCACGCCTTCGAAGGCGCCGTATTCGTCGTAGACGAGGCCAACATGCACCGGCGCTGCCTTCAGGATCGCCAGCACGTCGCGCGCATCGGCGGAGGCGGGAATCACGGGCGCGTCGCGCACCAGCGCGCGCAGATCGGGCGTGCGCTCGTTCAAATAGGCGACGAGCAGGTCCTTGGCCTGGAGCACGCCGATCGGCTTGTCACGGTCGCCGTCGGAGACGGGAAAGCGCGAATGCGGGCTTTTCGACATGATCTCGCGGATCGTCTCCGGCGCATCGGTGAGATCGATCTCGTCGACCTCCGTGCGCGGCGTCATGACGGCGCCGACCGGGCGGTCGCCGAGCCGCATCACACCCGCGATCATCTCCCTCTCGCCGGGCTCGAGCACGCCGGCGCTTTCGGCCTCGCTGACGAGGTGATGGATCTCGTCCTCAGAAACCTTTTCCTCCGCCTTGCCGCCGCGGCCGAGCAGCGTCAGGATCAGCTTGCCGGAGAGATCGAGCAGGATCACCAGCGGAAGCGAGATCTTCGCGAGCCAGTCCATCACCGGCGCGACCTTGACCGCAATGCTTTCGGGATCGCGCAACGCCACCTGCTTGGGTACCAGCTCGCCCACGATCAGCGTCGCGTAGGTGATGAGGGTCACGACGATGCCGACGCCGACGATGTCGGCAATCCCCGCCGACAGGCCGAGTTCGACCAGCCATTGCGACAGCCGCTGTCCGAGCGTCGCGCCCGAGAACGCGCCTGACAGCACGCCAACCAGCGTGATCCCGATCTGCACCGTCGAGAGAAACTTTCCGGGATCGGACGCCAGCGCCAGCGCGCGCTCGGCACCGCGCACGCCCTTGGCGGCAAGCATCGACAGGCGGGCCGGGCGCGACGAGACGACCGCCAGCTCGGACATCGACAGAAGGCCGTTGACGACGATGAGGCAAACGACGATGGCGAGTTCAAGCGAAAGCATCGATGTTCCAGGTTAGGCATGCGGCCACTACCTCGTCATATAGGCATTCGGCGGGCGAATGCCCGGGAATTCTATCGCATCCTCGCGTTGCAGCGGCATTGAACAGCTACGACCTGGCACACTCCGCGGAACTACGGTTGTTGCGGGGGTGTTTACTTAACGGCGCCTTAGTGTCTCCCGGCTAGTTTTCCCGCCATTAACGGTAATGCTTGTGGGGATCGGGATGCGGATCGGAAGGCTCTTCGCACTGTCGATGCTGTCGGTGACAGTCTTCGCGGTCATCCTCGGCGCCGAGGTGCTGGTGCCCCAGACACGCGTCTATGCCGACCGTTCCCAGGCCATCAAGGCCGTCGATGCCTTTGGCGCCATCCTCGTGGTCAGCCAGTACGTCGTCGGCTATCGCGCCCCCTACATCACGCCGATCTTCCAGGAAGCTCCTGCGACTCCGGCCCAACTCGAGGCCACCGCGAAAGCCGCGAAGGCTGCGGATACGGCGTTCGAGAATGCAAGGCGGGCGATCATTGCTCTGGATGATGGCGCCGCGCTGGTCGAGACTCTCGACCGGGCCGCGAGCCGCTTGAAAGAAATCCGCGCGGCGGCGGACCGCGCCATGAGTGTCCCCCTCAGCGCGCGCGACGGCGCCGCCATCAAGGGCTTCCTGCCCGGCGTCGCCGATGTGATCAACGCCATCGAACCGATCATGAACCGGCTCGAGGCGAAGGTGGTGAGCGCCGACTCCTCGCTCGCGGCGCTGCTGAACGTGGCCCGCACGGCGCAGGATTTGCGCGTCTCGGCCGGTAGCCGTGCCGCCACGCTGTCGCCCGCGATCAGCGCCCACCGCCCGCTGACGGTGGCCGAATTCTCCCTGATGGACCGCGTGCAGGGACGCGTGGAGGCGGACCGCGAGCGCATTGAGGCCGGCATCGATCAACTCGGAAATCCGCCCCGCATCGCCAAGGCGTTCAGGGACGCAACCGAATCCTATTTCGGGCGCGCGGCTCTCGCGGTCGAGAAGGCGATGCCCGCGGCGCGGAGCGACGGCAAGTACGGCCTCAGCACCGATGAGCTGGCGGATGCCATCGTGCCGGCCATCCAGATGTTTTTCGGCGTGCGAGATGCCGCGCTGGCGGAGGCGGCCGACCGCGCCTCGGCGGTCCGTGACGGTGCGCTGGCGATGCTGGCGCTCGCCGGCATCGCGGTGCTGGTGCTGCTCGGCATGCTCGCCGGCGTGACCGTGATGCTGCGCAGCCGCGTGGTGAGGCCACTTGCGGAGCTTGCGGAAGTGATCGGCGCTCTCGCCGCCGGCAAGCACGCGGTCGAGATTCCCGCGAGCGGGCGCCAGGACGAGATCGGCCAGGTGGCCGGCTCGCTCCAGCACTTCAAGGATTCGCTGATGGCCAAGGCCGCCGCCGACGAGGCGGCCGGCGTCGAATCGGAGGCGAAGCTCAAGCGCGGCCAGCGCGTGGATCAGATCGCCCGCGAGTTCGAAGCCCTGATCGGTGACGTCGTCAACACCGTCTCGTCGGCTTCAACCGAGCTGGAAGCATCGGCCGGAACGCTGACGCGGACAGCCGAGCAGTCGGAGCAGGTGACGGCGACCGTCGCGGCCGCATCCGAGCAGGCTTCCACCAACGTGCAGACCGTCGCTGCTGCGGCCGAGGAGATGGCCTCCTCGGTCGACGAGATCAGCCGTCAGGTCCAGGATTCCGCCCGCATCGCCAGCGAGGCGGTACGGCAGGCCGAGCAGACCAACGGTCATGTCGGCGAGCTCGCCAAGGCTGCCGGCCGCATCGGCGACGTCGTCGAGCTGATCAGCCAGATCGCAGGCCAGACCAATCTTCTGGCGCTCAATGCCACGATCGAAGCGGCGCGCGCCGGCGAGGCCGGGCGCGGCTTCGCGGTCGTCGCATCCGAGGTCAAGGCGCTGGCCGAGCAGACCGCAAAAGCGACCGGCGAGATCAGCCAGCAGATCGCCGGCATCCAGTCCGCGACGCAGGATTCCGTCGGCGCCATCAAGGCGATCGGCGACACCATCACCCGCATGTCCGAGATCGCCTCCGCCATCGCCTCGGCGATCGAGGAGCAGGGCGCCGCAACGCGCGAAATATCCCGCAACGTGCAGCAGGCGGCGCGCGGCACCCAGCAAGTCTCCGTCAACATCGTCGACGTGCAGCACGGCGCAAGCCAGACCGGATCGGCCTCCGCCAACGTGCTCGCGGCAGCGAAGTCGCTCTCGGGCGAGAGCGGCCGCCTCAAGGTCGAGGTCGGCAAATTCCTCGATGCGATCCGGGCGGCGTAACGGCACGTTTGCGATTGTTGCGAAATCGCGGTGCCGGGCGGCGCGCCCGCATCGCGGAGGTCGCCGAGATCGATCTCAACGACGCGCCCGAGGTGCGTCCAGGTTGCTCAGGCGAGCGCGCTTTCCTGCGCCGGCGTGGATTTTCGGGGCCAAGTTTCTGGGAACTCGTTTAGCCGGCGTTAATGATGCCTTCTCAATGTGGCACATCCGGTGCGGTTTCAGACCATGTCTATGTGTTGCGCGTAAACCTTGATTAACAGGGGCGTATCCATATTCGCCCGTGTCGAGCGCGCGATCGGCGGAGGAGATCTGACCGTCTCCTCCGATCGACAACATTTCAGGAAAGTGCTTTCGCCGCAGCGACGGCAATAGGATGAAGATCATGCTCCGCCGCTCAGTTCTTCGTTTCGCGAGAGATCGGAAGGCCAATATCGCCGTGATCACCGCGCTCGCGATGGTTCCCATCGTCTTTCTGCTCGGCATGACGCTCGATTTCACGCAGGCGCTACGCAAGAAGGCGCAGTTGGACGCCGCTGCCGACGCAGCCGCAATCGCAGCCGTCAGGCCGGCCATGCTGATGCAAACTAGTACGGTGGCTAGTGCCACCGCCTCGGCCATCTTTATGTCGACGGCGAACAGTCTTGCGCCGGGGTTGACCACGACACCGACGCCGACGATTACCGTCACTGACGTAGGACTTAAGCGCACCGTCAGTGTTTCGTATAGCACCGCATCCATCAACAATTTTCCCGCGGTGCTCATGAACACTGCGTCGTGGCCGATCAACGGCTCGGCGACAGCGCAGGCGGCGAGCGCGCCCAACATGAATTTCTATCTGCTGATGGACGACTCGCCATCCATGGGGATCGGCGCGACCACAGCCGACATCAGCAATCTCATCACCTACACCGCTTCCAAGTACCAGTCAGCAAAAGCCTCGCAGAATTGCGGCTTTGCCTGTCATCAAACCAATATCGCTCACGACGGCGGGACCCAGGATAACCTCGCGATCGCACGATTCAGGAATATCACCCTGCGGATCGATCTCGTGACAAGTGCCGTCAATCAGTTGCTCAATACATGGTCGAACTGCCCGCAGTCTGGTGTTTCGGGGGGCGTCATGCAGTGCATGTCGGCCCTGAACAACACCACGTATAACGCGGCGCTCTATACGTTCGACTTGGGTTTGAACGCACTGGCGACGCTGACCACCCCGACATTGGCTGGAGCCCAGGTTTCCAACATTGCGCTGATGCCGGTCGCCTACCAGAACTGCGTCGTTACGACAACGAACTGCAAGACCGACAATGGCACGGATATCGCCGGCGCGCTCACCAACCTCAACAAAATCATGCCTACGCCCGGCCTCGGCAGCAACGCGTCAGGAGATACGCCGCAGGAGGTGGTCTTCCTTGTCACCGACGGCGTCGAGGACAAGATCGTCTCGGGCGCTTCAGCTTGCCCCAACGCGAGCCTCGCCTCCAACAATCGATGCCAGCAGCCGCTCGACACGACGATATGCACGACCATCAAGAACAAGGGCATTAAGATCGCTATCCTCTACACGGAGTACCTGCAACTCATCGCCAGTGCCTCCACCGGTATCCAGACAACAGATTCCTGGTACATGAGCTGGATAGACAAGTACGACCAGCCTGATCCCTCAACCGGCACGATCGCACTAAACCTCCAAGCGTGCGCCTCGCCTGGCTTCTACTCCCACGTCAAAACCGGCGGCGATATCAAGCAGGCGCTGACGGACCTGTTCATCAAGGTCGCCTCAAGTACCGCCAGCCTCACGCAGTAAGAAAGCGCCATGGTCCAGTTGGAAACCACACCAGGGAAAAGGCGCCGCAATCGTTTCGGCGCCTTTGTCAGGGACAACGAAGGCGCCACGGCGGTCGAGTTCGCGCTGATTGCCACGCCGTTTCTCGCCATCCTCGCTGCCCTCATCCAGACGTTCCTGCTTTTCTTTGCGCAGTCGATCCTCGAAAATGCCGTCCGGCAATCGGCCCGCCAAATTCTGACAGGGCAGGTGCAGACGCAGGATGCGAGCATGACATCGGCCGCAGCCGCGGCCGCATTTAAAAATACCGTCTGCAACAACGCCAAAGTCCTTTTCACCTGTAGTAGCACTGGCGGCCTGATGGTCGACGTCCAGGTCGCCAACAACTGGTCCTCGGCCAATGTCGGCATGCCGACGCTGACCTACAACAGCGATGGGACTGTCGCCAACACCTGGCAATTCAATCCGGGAACTGCGGGCGATATCGTTGTTGTCCGCGTGATGTATCTCTGGCCGATTTTCTTCGGGCCGATCGCTTTCAACATGGCAAACCAGACCAACGGCTCCCGGCTGATCATGGCAACCGCCGCTTTTCAGAACGAGCCTGCCACTCCCTAGAGGTATCAGCCTATGACCAGCCTGTCATTTCGCTTAAGGAAGTTCTCCACCAACGCCGATGCCGTGGCAGCGACAGAGTTCGCGATCGTGGTGCCGTTCATGCTGGTGCTGTTGGTCGGCGGCGTCGAACTCGCGAACGGAATGGCGATCAACGTCAAGGTCAGCGCGACGGCTCACTCCGTGGCCGACATGGTTACGCAGAACACGTCGCTCAGCACGACCTCGATGCAGAACATACTCACCGGAGCGACCTCCATCATTGCACCGTATTCCGTCAATGGCAGCAGCGGCAGCGCGATCCTGTCCGTCACCGTGTCCGAAGTCTCCAGCGATGCCAATGGCAACCTGACCCTTCGATGGAGTCAGTCGTACAACGGAACAACCTTCACACAGGGAAGGACCAATTTGACGGGCTTGACAGTGCCCACGTCGCTCAACGGAACGGTCGGCAACGCAAACAATCCGAACAACCAAAACGACCAGGTTTCGTTCATTGTGAGCGAGGTCTCGTACGCCTATACACCCAATCTCGGGTTTACGATCAGCGGGACCGTAAATCTTCAGGACACATTTTGGAAGTTTCCGCGCTGTTCAACGAACAGTCCCTCGAACTCGACTGGTCCTGCCTACTATGACGTCAAGTACACCAGCTCGACGACCACGTGTACCTGCCTCCAGCACTTGCAGTATAAGACCTGCTAGTTTGGCTCTGCGAGAAGCAGCGGCGGCGTACGCCACCTCCCGGTGAAGGGCGGCGGCCTCACGACCATCTCAGAACTCGCCGTGCAGCCGTCCTGAAAACACCGACACCGGCCCGCGATCGGCATTGTAGGCGGGGTTGACGATGAGCTGGTAGTCGGCGGTGAAGGTCAGGTTCTTGTTCAGCGCGTAGGCGTAGTAGGTTTCGAGGATGCGCTCGTTGCGATAGTTGAGCGCGCCGTCGCCGACGAGCACGCCGAGACCGCCAGCGGCGAGGAAGTCGCGATAGTCCTGCGACAGGCCATTGATGGCGCCGCCGATGCCGATCACGTCGTCGGGCCGGCCCCATTTCGTGCCCTTGATCGAGAGCCCGCCCGACAGGCTGCGATTGATGTCGGTGAAGGCGAGGGTCTCGGTCTTGCCGTCGTTCCAGCTCCAGCGGCCGAACAGCCCGACATCATCCGTGATCGCCTGCTCGAGGTTGACGACATAGCCGACCTTGAGGCGACCGCGCCGGGTCTGCGTGATGTCGAGGTTGAGCGCAGGATTGTCCAGCGTCTCGCGGAAGCTGCCCATATTGGCGCTGTCGACCCAGCCCATGGTCCTGAGCTTGCCGGGCTGGCCGAACAGCGAGTAGCGCGTCTCGAGCTCGATGACGTACTGGCCACGCTCGGGGATATTGGTATCGAAATGGTTCGCGTTCGATTCCGCGACCATCAGGAAATAGCCGCCGCGCAGCGCCCATTGCTTTTGATTGAGCTCGGCGGTGACGCCGTAGGTGAGGCCGACCTTGTCGGCGGCATAGTCGAAGGCACCCGGTGCCCAGATCGACCAGTTCATGAAATCCTTGCGCGTGTCCTTGGCGTAGGCATTGCCGTCGAACACGTCGACCACTGCGAATTTGCCGGCCTGCAGCGTGAGGCGGGAGACGTCGACCTTCTGTCCGAGCTGCAACTGGCCGCTCGCAAGCTCCTCCTGCTCGCCGCCGAAGCCAAACGTCTGGCGCAGAAACAGGCGCGAGGTGTTGTAGTGCGGGTAGGGAAAGTTCGACTTCTGCGCCTCGCCATTCGGGAAGCCCGCGGCGCCGACCGTGTCGTTCAGTCCAAATCCCTGGAGCAGCTCCGGGTTGTAATAGACCTCGCCGCCGTCCCACAGTCGCGCGTTCAGGAACAGGCTGTTGCTCCAGGTCGCCTTGGCCTGTGCCGAGGGAGACAGAGAGTTCGGCCCGCTGTAGAGCGCGGGGAATGACGGATAGCCTTGCGGAAGATACGTGCTCTGGCCGTGAATCTCCCAGCGATCGGATTCGGTATCCGTGAGCGATGTCTTGGGATCGTAGCCCGGCATGCCCGGCCAATCGACCTTGCGGTTGAGGCCAAGCCTGATCGACTGGAAGTCGAGCGATGAGGATGTGTACTGGGCTCCGGATGAGAAGCCGATATTGGCGCCGTCAAAGCGACTGTAGAGATATTCGAGCCGCGCGCTCCAATGTGGCGCGAAGCCATATTCGACGCCGGCACCCGCGATCCAGCCCGGCCTCGTGTTCAGGACCTTCTGGGTATCACCCGCGGCCGGCGTGTCGAAATAGCGTTCGCCCATCCAGGCAAAGCCGCCGGTGGCATAGACGAGCCACGGACCGCTCGCATAGCCGACCCGGCCGCGCAGGCTTGCCGTGTAGTCCCATTGCTGCGTCACTGCGTTGACGGGTGTTGCGAGCGAGGAGACAATCGAGTTGGAGGTGATGTAGTTGGGAAACGAAAAATCGCCTTCGACGCCGAGCAGAAGACCGGAGTTGAGCCGATAGTTGTAGCCGGCCTGCACGCCACCGACCATGCCGCTGAAGACACCATTGCCGCCGATCGCGGTGCCGTCGTTCAGGGCGAAGGCGGACGAGCCGCGGCCGTAGCCGGCATGCGCGCCGATATAGAACCCGGTCCAGTCATAGACGGCCTTGAGCGCAGGCGCCTTGAGCGGCAGATCGGCCGCCTGGCCGGCAGCGGGGAGCGCCAGCACGCCGCAGGCGATCGCGGCGGCCGTGCGCAACAACCGGTGTCGGTGACCTCTCAACGTCAAAGCACACGCCCCTAATTTGCCCCACGCCCCGATATCCCTGCCGATTCGTGGCGATCCTGTCATCAGGTCCTTCTCGTCCACTCGATCGGACGAGATGATCGCGGTGCGTCGCGATTTCTTCCCAAGTCCCTGTACCTGTTGCGAACCTTATTGCGAATAATTCTCAATAGCAACAAGTGCGGAATGTCGCAGACGATGGTTCGCATCCTTGTGTGACGGGACTGCAACAAAAACTCCGCCGCCAAAAAAGGATGACCCCGCCCGGGGGGACAACCGGACGGGGTCGGGGGCACGACACGGGGTGGATGAGGCGCCCGTGTCGGACGCAGGACCCACTCAGGGATCGGGCCTCAGATAGGTGAGATCAGTAGCAAGTGCGGACGCGGCCGACGTAGTGGCCGAAGGCGTCATACTGGGCGACCCAGCCGCAGCGGTGATAGCCGTAGTAATAGGGGTCGTTGCTGGCGGCGATTGCAGTGCCGACGATGGCGGCGGTGGCGATGCCGGCGCCGACGCCCCAGCCCCAGCCGAGCGGCTTGGCCTCGGCCGACGAGGTGGTGGTGGCGACGCTCGCAGTGATGGTCAGTGCAGCGAGGGCAGCAGCGGCAATCTTGGTCTTGATCGACATTTCAAACTCCATCCGGGGTGAGGCGGTCCGTTGTGGCCCGCGTGCCCAGTTGGACGGAGGCTTGCGCGTTCGGGTTCGAAACGCGCCAAGTCGACCTCGGAAGTCGCTAGGTAACTAAGCAATTTCAAAGGGATGTGGAGTAGGTGAGGGGGCCTGACGCGAGCCTCTTCACGTCGAAGTTATCGATCTCGGCGAGCAACTCGCAGAAGGCCCGCGCGCCCCGGTCGACGAGCTGTTCGCCTTTCTCCGCAGAGGCCAGTGTCGCGTTGCCGACGGCGCCGCTCAGGTGCAGGTCCTGCGCCTGCCAGGCGAACGGTGCGGGCCGCTGTGTCGACAGCCAGCGATATTGCTGCTCCATCGCGATGCTGCTGGAAGCAAAATCCGCGATCGCGTCCTTGCGCACCTCGGACGGATAGCGCGCCAGCATGATTGAGGTCTCGACCGCGCCGCCATGGATGCCGTGGCGCACTTCTTCGGCGGGAAACAATTGCTCCGCGCCGGAAAGCCGCGACCAAGACGTCGTCACCACGAACAATTTCTGATGCGCGCGCAGATCCTGCGCCACCAGCATCATCGCCGCGCTGTTGCCGCCATGGCTGGTGACGATGACGAGTTTTCGCAGGCCCGCGCGCGCGACATCCTCGCCGATTCCCGTCCACCTCTTCAGCGCCACTTCGGTCGGCAGCGTCTGCGTGCCCGGATAGTCGATGTGCTCGGTGGAGATTCCGATCCGCTCGACCCCGAGAAACGTGACAGGAAGGTTTTCGGGCGCAAGCGCGCGCACTCGCGCAAGATATGCCTCGGCGATCAGCACATCCGTCTCGAGCGGCAGATGCGGCCCATGCTGCTCGGTCGCCGCCAGCGGCAAGACCGCGATCCAGCGCGCCGGTTCCGCGGGCTCAATCTCGCTCCAGCGGATGTCGGTCCAGTCGCGGGAAGGTCTCATCGTGGTTTCTTTGCGTGAATTTGTAACGTAGTTTGCGGGCCTGAAGGGGACGTGGCCCGACCGGCTGCGTCCCCGAAATTCTTGTGTTTTATCATGGTCCAGAACGATCGACGGAGTCCAATCATGCGCCCCATCCATCTGCAGCGAGCGTTAACGGCAGGCTTGATGGCCGCATGCATGTCGATCCTGCCGGCGCGGGCCGAGACCCTGGATAAGGTCTCCTTCGGCACCAACTGGGTCGCCGAGGCCGAGCATGGCGGCTTCTTCCAGGCGGTCGCCGACGGCACCTACAAGCGCTATGGGCTCGACGTCACCATCGTGCCGGGCGGGCCCAACGAGAACAACCGGATGCTCCTGATCGCGGGCAAGATCGATTTCTTCATGGCCGCCAACACGCTGATGTCGTTCGACGCCGTCACCAACAACGTGCCCGTCGTGACGATCGCCGCGATCTTCCAGAAGGATCCGCAGGTGATGCTGACGCAGCCGGACGCCAAGGTAGGCAAGATCGAGGATCTGAAGCCGCTGACGCTGTTCGTCTCCAAGGAGGGCATGACCAGCTATTTCCAGTGGCTGAAGTCCGAATACGGCTTCAGCGAGAAGAACGTCCGGCCCTACAATTTCAATCCGCAGCCCTTCATCGCCAATCCCAAGAGCGCGATGCAGGGTTATGTGACGTCGGAGCCCTTTGCGGTGGAGAAGGCTGCGGGCTTCAAGCCCAACGTGCTGCTGCTCGCCGATTCCGGCTTCAACACCTATTCGACCCTGATCGAGACCCGCCGCGAGATCGTCGAGAAGAAGCCGGACCTCGTGCAGCGCTTCGTCGATGCCTCGATCGTCGGCTGGTACAACTACATCTATGGCGACAATTCCGCCGGCAACGCCATGATCAAGAAGCTCAACCCGGAAATGACCGACGAGCTGCTCGCCTATTCCGTCGCCAAGATGAAGGAGTACGGTATCGTCGATTCCGGCGAATCCCTGAAGAACGGCATCGGCGCCATGAGCGACGAGCGCTACACCTCTTTCTTCGACAAGATGGTCAAGGCCGGCGTGGTGCGCTCCGACATCGACTATCGCAAGTCCTACACGCTGCGCTTCGTCAACAAGGGCGTCGGCGTCGAGCTGCGTCCGAGCAAGCCGTAGCCGATGCGGCGATATGATCAAGATGCGCCCGCATCGTTCACCTCTCCCATAGGGAGAGGTCGGATCGCATCGCTAGATTCGATCCGGGTGAGGGGTTACGCTCTCTCGTGGGACCCCCTCGCCCGCGCCTGCGGCGCGACCTCTCCCCGTTGGGGAGAGGTGGAAATCGCGGCGCAGCCAGACCAAACAACAGCCGCCTGCCAATGATAGAGTGCACAGCTTCGTCCGGGGGCGATGTCGGGCTGACGGCGCTGGCCGTCAGTCTGCGCGGCGTGACGAAGGCCTATGACACCGGCGTGATGGCGCTCGGGCCGTTCGACCTTGCCGTGCGCAAGGGCGAGTTCATCTCCCTGCTCGGGCCGTCCGGCTGCGGCAAGTCGACGGCGCTGCGCCTGATTGCGGGCTTGAGCGCGCCGAGCGCGGGAACGGTGCGGGTCTCGCGCCATGAGGATGTGGCGCGGCCGGGCCATGCCATCGGTTTCGTGTTCCAGGAGCCGACGCTGATGCCGTGGACGAGCGTGCGGGAGAATGTGCGGCTGCCGCTGAAGCTTGCGGGCGTCGCCAGGGCCGAGGCGAACGCGCGCGTGGACGAGGCTCTTGCCAGTGTGGGCCTTGCCGATTTCGCCGATGCATTCCCACGCGAGCTTTCCGGCGGCATGAAGATGCGGGTCTCGCTGGCGCGCGCGCTCGTCACGGATCCCGATATCCTCTTGATGGACGAGCCGTTCGCGGCGCTCGACGAGATCACGCGCTTTCGCCTCAACAACGATCTGCTCGCGCTGTGGCGGCGCCTGCGCAAGACGGTCATCTTCGTCACCCATTCGGTGTTCGAATCCGTCTATCTCTCCCAGCGGGTCGTGGTGATGACGGCGCGGCCGGGCCGTATCCAGGCCGATATCCGGATCGAGACCATCGAGCCGCGCGGAGAAGAGTTTCGCACCTCTGCCGGCTATGCCGATTATTGCCGCAAGGTGTCGAGCGCGCTCGCGCCGTCCTATTCCGGGCAGTCGGTGCTATGAGCGCAGAGCCCGTCGTCCCGGCAAAGCCTGAGAATGGTGCCTTGCGCGCCGCGCGCTTTGCGCTTCCCCTCGTCGTCTTCGCGGCAGGCCTCATCGCCTGGGAGCTCGTGGTCCGCATCAAGCAGATACCGCCTTATGTGCTGCCGGCGCCCTCGGCCGTGTTCCTGACCCTCATCAAGGACTGGGCGGTGCTGTCGCAATCGCTTCTCACCACCTTGCTCACCACGCTCGAGGGTTTCATCGCGGCCAGCCTCGGCGGCATCGCGCTGGCGCTGCTGTTCAACCAGTCGAAATGGGTGGAATATTCGCTGTTCCCCTATGCGGTCGTCCTCCAGGTGACGCCGGTGATCGCGATCGCGCCGCTGCTGCTGATCTATCTCGACCAGGAAACCGCCGTCGTGGTCTGCGCCTTCATCGTCGCGTTCTTCCCGGTCCTCGCCAACACCACGCTCGGGCTGAATTCGGTCGACCGCAATCTCGCCGGCCTGTTCCAGCTCTATGGCGCCTCGAAGCCGCAAACCCTGCGTTTTCTCAAATTGCCCTCGGCCTTGCCCTATATCCTCGGCGGCCTGCGCATTGCCGGTGGCCTGTCGCTGATCGGCGCCGTTGTCGCCGAGATCGCGGCGGGAACGGCCGGGGCCGGATCGGGCCTTGCCTACCGGATCGCCGAATCCGGCTATCGTCTCAACATACCTCGCATGTTCGCGGCGCTGCTTTTGCTGTCGCTTGCCGGGATTGTCATCTATGGGGTGCTGGCGCTAATTTCCCACCTCATTTTACGGCGCTGGCATGAAAGCGCCCTTGGAAAGGAAAGCTGATGGCGGCCGCTTCGATTTCGTCCGAGAAGATCGATCTTCTGATCTATGGGCCGGTGCGGCCGATTCTCGAAAACGGCTTCTCAGACCATTTCGTCGTGCACAAGGCGGAGACGCGGGCCGACCTCGAGCGCCTGACGCCTGCCGTCCGCGAAAAAATCCGCGGCATCGCCGTGACCTATCACACCGTGCGGGCCGACAAGGAGTCGCTGTCGCATTTCCCGAAGCTGGAGATCGTGGCGAATTTTGGCGTCGGCTACGATCACGTCGACACGGCTTATGCGCGCGAGCACAATATTGTCGTCACCAATACGCCGGACGTTCTGACGGAAGAGGTTGCCGACGTCGCGATGGGCCTTCTGCTTGCCACCTTGCGCGAATTCATCCCGGCCGACCGCTATGTACGCTCCGGCCTCTGGACGACCCAGAACTATCCGTTGAGCGTCGGCTCGCTGCGCGACCGCAAGGTCGGCATCGTCGGCATGGGCCGGATCGGTCAGGCGATCGCGCGCCGGATCGAAGCCTCGCTGGTGCCGGTCGTTTACCACTCGCGCAATCCATCCAAGGATGTTTCCTACCAGCACTATCCCGATCTGATCGAGATGGCGAAGGCGGTGGACACGCTCATCGTCATCGTGCCCGGCGGGGCCGGCACCAACAAGATGATCAACGCCGAGGTCCTCAAGGCGCTCGGTCCGCGCGGCGTGCTGGTCAACGTCGCGCGCGGCTCCGTCGTCGACGAGCCTGCGCTGGTCCAGGCGTTGAAATCCAGGACTATCCTCGCCGCCGGTCTCGACGTGTTCGCTGCCGAGCCGAACGTGCCGGATGAGCTCAAGACCATGCAGAATGTCATTCTGCTGCCACATATCGGATCGGCATCCGTGGTAACGCGGAACGCGATGGACCAGCTCGTGGTCGACAATCTCAAGACCTGGTTTGCCGGCAAGCCGCCGATCACGCCGGTCCCGGAAACTCCGGTGAAGAGTCGCGGATGACACATCTTCGGGTCGGTGCGTGGGCAATCGTCGCGGCGCTCGTCGCCGTGACCGGTGTTGCGCAGGCGCAGGATACGACGACCCTGAAGAAGGACATGGTCGGGCAGTGGGAGCTGTCCACCACCGAGCGCAGCAAGACCTGCGTGGTGACGCTGAAGGGTGACGGGGCTGGCCAGGCCTCCAAGCTCGAGTTGGAGCCGGCCTGCAAGACCGCGCTGCCTTTCACCAAGGACATCACGGCCTGGAGCATCAAGGGCCTCGACATCGTACGGCTCCAGGATGCCACCGGCGAATCTGTGATCGACTTCACCGAGGTCGAGGCCGGCATCTTCGAGGGCTTGCGGCAGGGCGAGGGTGTCTACATCCTGCAAAATCTCGCCGCCGCCCGCTCGATGGCCAAGTCGATGGATCAGATGATCGGCGACTGGTCCATGGTGCGCGGCAATGGCCAGCCGGTCTGCACGCTCGTGCTGACCAACACCGAAGCCGGCCCCGACAATTTCCAGGTCTTCCTCAAGTCGAAATGCGACGCCGAGATCGCGCAGTTCAACCCGACGCAGTGGCGGCTCGAGCGCGGCCAGATCATCCTGATGTCGAAGGCCGGCGAAGCCTGGCAGTTCGAGGCCGACGACAACGCGCAATGGCGCCGCGTGCCCGATACCGCTGATCCCCTGATCCTGCTGCGGCAATAGCGGAACTGACCGGCCTGCGTGGCCGTTGGCAATCCAACAGAATTGTCGAGGGAGCCCCCGCGATGGCCAAACGCGTGCTCGCGATCGGCATCGAGCCCGGCAGCGCGGATTACAGCGCGTTCCCGCAGCTCACGCCCGAGCTCGTGCGCAACTATGTCGACGCACAGCTGCTGCGGCTCACTGACCTCGGCTATGAGGTCACGAGCTGCCTGATCGATCTCGACGAGACGGCGGAGGCGGTGGTCACGTCGGCCCTGCGCGAAGCGAGCTTCGACTGCGTGGTGATCGGCGCCGGACTGCGCGAGCCGAAGGAGCGCCTGCTATTATTCGAAAAGGTGCTCAACCTCGTGCACCATCTCGCGCCGAACGCTGCGATCTGCTTCAACACCAACCCGAGCGACACGGCCGAGGCCGTGCAGCGCTGGATCGCGCCGTGACGGCGGGCGGCCTTACTTCGGCACGGGCGAACCGTGATGCTGGGCCACCAGCCATTTGCCGTCGACCTTGACGAAAGCGAGCGTCAGACGGAAGGGCAGCACGGTGCCGTTGGGAAGCGTGAAGTCGGCAAAGCCTGAGCTGAGCACGACGTCGGGGCCGGCCGCGATCGCCTGCTGATCGCCCATCTTGACCTTGATGCCTGCGGGTAGCTTGCTGAAATAGGTGCGCACGCCATCGGTGCCGGTAAAGAGCTGCGCGGTCGAGCCGAACAGCATCGCGTCCTTGGTGTAGAGCGCGACAAACTTGTCGACATCTCCGGCATTGTAGACCTGCTCCCAGCTCGCGCGCGCCGCCACCGCGTCCTCGTTCGGTCCGGCCTCTGCCGCGGAGATCGTCAGCAGCACCAGGCCGATCAGCACCAGAAATCGACGCGCCATGTCGCTATTCCTCATGAATGAAACATCTGGAAATTCCCGGCCACCCGTTCGAGCCGCACTAGCCTACGTTCTGTAGCACGCGCGATCCCTTGCTGGTATGGAATCTGAGACCATGGCGACATCGCGTGGCGCCTCACGCCGGAAGGGGCGTGATAGTTCTGGCCCGAATCCCCAGCCGACGATATGACTCGCCGCGTCACACTGGAGGATTGCGATGCTTCGAGGACTTAGGATGGCAGGACTTAGGATGGCAGGACTTGGAATGGCGGCCTGCCTGGCGGTTGCGATGCTGGTGCCGGTGCATGAGGCTGCGGCGCAGGACGCCATTGGCGGCGCGATCGTCGGCGGCGTCGGCGGTGCCATTCTCGGCGGCGCGATCGGCGGCAGCCGCGGCGCGGCAGTCGGTGCGATCGTCGGCGCCGGCACGGGTGCGGCCATCGCCTCCGAAGGCGAGCACCGCCGTTCGGGCTATTACGCCTATCAGCGCGGCTGCTACATGCAGCGCCCCGACGGCGCCTATGTCCGGGTCGATCCGCGTTATTGCTACTAGTTTTGCTCTGACTTGATACCGGCGTCACGTGGGTGGCGCCGGTGCGAGCAGTGATCGCGCCGAACTAGTCGCGACGCGCTTCGACTCGCGTTTCCTGGTACGACAGTATGTCGACCTGAGCAGGCATCATCATTGGGCTTATTTTCTCGATCTGGTCGAGAAGCCAGTCGACCAGATGACCGGGGCTCAGCAACGACAGGCCCGTGCTCCAGATGTGCTCTATTGTCTGATTCATCATCGATTCCTCTCCGTTTCGATGATGAACGATTGTGACACACATTCCCGCAGCACAAAGCGGAGAGTTAATAGATGGTAAATGGGCGGCGAATGATCTGCATGAGCCCGTATCCCCGCAGGCTCGCTTGCCCAGCTCGGTCTGGCGCGGCATGTGTCTCATGATTGGGGAGGCGACTCAATCGCGCGAGCCTCGCCCCGAGGCTCTTTCGAGCATGCGCATCAAACTTCGAATGTGCCGCTGGTTGACCTGCGCAATCGCGAGCCTCCACGTTCTTGTCGTCGCGCCAGTATTGGCGCAACAGATACCAACTGACGAGCGCACCTTCACAGCGTTTGTGGCCGAGCGGGTGCGGACCGCCGTTCGCGACGTCGCCGTCGTCATCAAGGGGCCGCTGACGCTTTCGATTGGGCCCCTACAGGCCAATCTCGATCGGGTCTATGCGTTCTGCAAGGCGAACGCGGCTGGCTGCGCCAAGGAGATTGAGACCTATGTGGGCGGTGTCGCGGCAGCAACGCGCAATCAAAGTGATCCGCCGACCAAGGAAGCTCTGCGCGTCGTAGTCCGGTCGACCGAGTATATGCGGCAAGCCTTGGGGCCTGCGCCGGGTGCGATGGTGACGCCAAGGCCTCTCGTTGAGGGGCTGGTGATCGTGCCGGTGCTCGATTCGCCACGCACGCTCCGGATGCTCAACGACAAGGACCGGGCGACGCTTGGTCTTACCACCAATCAGGCATTCGACATTGGAATTGCCAATCTCCGCAACGCTACCAGGCCTCTTATGGAAGTCGCGAAGGCGGCACCGCCAGGGCAGATCGGCACGATCGGCGGCGACTATTATCAAACCAGCCGGCTTGCGCTGCCGGATAGCTGGGCCCCGCTGGCGCAGGCTCAGCGTGGCGTATTGATCGTTGCGGCGCCGTCGGCTGACGTCCTGCTGTACGTCGGCGAGGACTCCGGTGCCGCGATCGATGCTTTGCGAACGCTTGCCAAAGGCGTCATGGCCCGCTCGCCAAAGCCGCTCTCCGGCGCACTGCTCCGCTGGACACCGAAGGGATGGCAACTGATTCGATGAGATCGCCTGTCACGGCGCGACCGGATCATCAGCCGATGCGCACGAGGTGATCCCGACTCGCGAGGGCGCTAAGCCCCCACCTTCGCCAGAACGTCCGCGCGCAGGAAGCGCTCGATGAACAGCATGAACAGCACGGATGGCACCAGGAGGATCAGTGCCGTGATCGAGGCGACCTGGTAGTTTCCGCCCATCGCCGCATTGTAGAGCAAGAGCGGCAGCGTCGTGACTTGGGGAACGCCGACGAAGAACGTGCCGGTGAACTCGTCCAGTGATTCCAGGAAGACGAAGATGCCGCTCGCGATGACACCCGGCGCTGCCAGGGGGAGCGTCACCGTGAAGAAGGTGCGCAGCGGCGAGGCGCCGATGTTGCGGGCCGCGAGTTCGAGATCCCTGTCGACTGCCGCGAAAGCCGCGGCCGCGATCCACACGGAATAGACCAGGCCGTGCGCGGCGTGAACCAGCACGACGCCGAGCACGGTGCCGTTGATGCCGAGGCCATAGAAGATCCGTGCCACGTTGATGTAAATCGCCACCGAGGGAAAGGCCTGGGGCAGCAGGAACACGATCATGAACAGTGAGCGGACCGGCAGCTTCAGGCGCGCCAGCGCGTAGCCGGCCGGCACGGAGAGCGCGAGTGCGACGACGACCGTCAGCACCGCAATCGAGACCGAGGTCCCGAGCGAGGCCATGGCGTCGCCGGTCGGGCGGAAGACCTGCTCCCAGTAGCGGGTGCCATAGGTGACCGGCAGCTTGTAGGGCGTGTACCACCGCTCGGCCACCGACCACAGCGCCAGATTGGTGAGCGGGCCGATCAGCGCAAAGGCGAAGGCCGCAAGAAGAGCGCCCGCCAGCGCAGCGCGCAGCAAGGATGCGACGCGGCTCATGGCGCGCCCTCCTTCGCCATGCCGTGCCGGAGATAGAGGATCGCAGCACCGGCGCTGATCAGGTAGGTGATGACGCCGAGCGCATTCGCCGTGGCATAGTCGCCATAGGAGTTGATGCGGAAGGCCATGTCGACGGTCAGCATGGTCGGTTGCGAACCGGCCACCATCATCGGCACGGAGAGCACCGAGAGCATCGTCACGAAGGACAGGACGAGGGCAACGAGCAGCGTCGGCATCACCTGCGGCAGCGCCAGCTCGATCAGAACCCTGAGCCGCGAGGCGCCGAGATTGCGCCCGGCCTCGAGGGTCGCGCGGTCGAGCGAGGCCAGCGCGCCGGCCAGCAGCAGGGCGACGAATGGGGTCTGCTTCCACACGAAGGTGATGATGATGCCGCGCCAGTCGAGATAGCTTACCGCCTGCAACGGCTCCAGCAGGCCGAGCGAGACGAAGGTGTTGTTCATCAGCCCGTTCTTGGCGAGGAAGGTGCGCATGCATTGCGCGGCCACGATGAAAGGGATGAACAGGGGCCAGCGGTAAAGGGCGCGCAACGTTCCGACGACCCATGGGTTCTCGCCGAGCGTCAGCGTGCCGGCGATGGCGACCGCCGCCAGCGCCGTCAACGCGCAGGAGGTCACCACGATGACGATCGTGAAGAGGATGTCGCCGGAATAGAGCTCGAAGGCCTTGCCGAAGGCCTGCAAGGAGAATCCGCCATCAGGATCGGTGAAGGCCGAGACGAGCGAGAAGCAGAGCGGATAGAGGAACAGCGCCGCGACGAGCGCGAGGCCCGGCGCGATCAGCAGCAAGGCGAGCTGGCGCTGGGACAGGCTCATGATATTTCGCGGCGTTCCGAACCCGTCCCGCAAAACGCGCCCCTCAGTTCGCGACCTTCTTCTCGTAGCCCTCGAGAATGTCGTTGAAATAGGGCGCGATCGGGAAGGGTTTTGCGTTCTTGGACAGGTCGGCCGGGGTGATGTCGGTGAAGAGCTTGTCCCATGCCGCCTTGTCGAGCTTGCCTTCGAGGTTCTTGGCGTCGATGCCCGGATACCAGTTGAACTTCTTGACGATGCCGTCCGCCTGGACCTGCGGGCTGGTGGCGAGCGCGATGAACTCCTCTGCGAGCTTCGGCTGCGCCGCCTTCTCCGGCACGGCGTAGTACATCGGCTGGCCGGGCATGCCGGGCGAGGCGAGCTTGAGCTTCATGTTGGGCGGCAGCTTGCCGTCTGCCTGCCAGGAATAGAACATGTCGACCCAGACCGGGCCCATCGCGATCTCGCCGCGGTTGAGCATGTCGAGCGTGCCGGCATTGCCGGGCGTGATGACGATGTTCTTGTTGAAGTCCTTCAGCTCGCTGAAGGCTGTGTCCCACTTTGCCTTCTCGGCCGGGTCATACGGCCCCTGAATCAGTTTGCCGGCGTCGCCGCCGAAGGCATAGATCCAGCCGGCGACGAATGCCACGCCGGACATGCCGCCCTTGATGCCATTGTAGCCGAACTGCTTCGGGTTCTTTTTCACCCACTCCTTCAACTCGGCGAAGTTGTCGGGCGGGGTCTTGAGCATGTCGGCATTGTAGGCGAGCGCCGTCTGCGACTGGAACATCGGGATGACGTAGCCCGAGACGTCGGCGCCGAGCGAGTTCTTGGCGGTCTCGCTGGAGACCAGCTTCGCGGTGTCGACCTTGTCGGTGTATTTCGCGAGCAGCCCTTGCTTCACCATCGTCCCGGCCGCCTTCTGGTGGATCACCACCACATCGAAATCGGTGGTCGCGGCGCCTTTCTGGGCGTCAAGCTTCTCAAAGATCTTCTGGGAGCCGGCATCGCCGGGACCGGTGCCGACGGAGATGACCTTCACGCCGGGGTGACTCTTCTCGAACATCGGGCCGAGATAGTCCTTGACGTAGTCGACCATATTCTGGTCGCCGGCCGAAGCGACGTTGAGGGTCTGTGCGGCGAGAGGCGATGCTGAGAGCAGCGCCGCGAGCGAGCAGGCTAAGTTGAGAATGCGCATGAGTCTGGCTCCTGGTCAGGCGGCGGTGGCGGCTTCGGCCGCCGGGAAGATGTGAATGCGTCGCAACGGAATGCGCAGGCCGACGGTCGCGCCTGGCTCATGGCGTGCTGCGTCGTCGACCGTGATCTGCCGGCCGACCGCCTCGACGCGATAGCGATAGAGACCGCCGGGATAGCTGCGCGCGGCGATACGCCCGGGCACGAGGAGATCGCCCTGCGGCATCGCGTCGGGCGCCTCCAGGCTTGCGACGTCGTCGCGGAAATAGGCCACGGCCTCGCCCGTGGGCAGCGCTGTGGCATCGTCGTGCGCGACCCGGACGACCGCGGAGCCGGCACTGACGGCCGTCCCGTCCTCGTTGCGCGCGACACGCACGGGCAGGACGTTCTCCGCGCCCATGAAGTTGGCGACAAAGGCGCTCGCCGGCCGATCGTAAACCTCCTCGGGTGTACCGACCTGGGCGATCCGGCCCACCTGCATGATGACGAGCCGATCCGCCATGGTCATGGCTTCCTCGCGATCATGCGTGACATGGATGGCCGTGACGCCGAGCCGCTGCTGGATCGCGCGGATCTCGTGGCGCATCGTCATCCGGATCTTGGCGTCGAGATTGGACAGCGGCTCGTCGAGCAGCAGGATGCTAGGGTCGACCGCCAGCGCCCGGCCGAGCGCGACGCGCTGCCGCTGCCCGCCCGACAGCGCCGTGACCTTGCGCTGCTCGTAGCCGGCAAGGCCCAGCATCGTGAGCAGCGAAGCCGCCTTAGCGGCGATCTCGGCTTTGGCGGCGCCCCGCAGCTTCAGCCCGTAGCCGATGTTCTGCAGCACGGTCATATGCGGCCACAGCGCGTAGGACTGGAAAACCATCGCCATGCCACGCTTCTCCGGTGGCAGCAGGGCGACGTCACGGTCGCCGACCACGATCGAGCCGGAGTGCACCGGCACGAAGCCGCACAATGAGCGCAGAAGGGTGGTCTTGCCGCAGCCGGAAGAGCCCAGGAGGGCGGTGAAGGTGCCGGGGGCAAAATCGAGGCTGACACCGTGCAGGACTGGCGTGCCGCCATAGGCGACATGCAGGTCGCGCACCTGGATCGCCGCGCCGGCGCTCGTCACGCCATGCGTTTCCGCCTGCACGATTCGTTCCCTCCACGCCGATGTCATTTTGCCAGAATGGAATTGTCCTTCCATTCCGCGACCGGCTTGGAATAAACGTAGCGATCCGTAGCGTGCTGATGCAACAGATTTGTGAATCCGAGATTGGTGAAGCCGAAACGATGCCTGCCGACGAGCAATCGACCTGGCTCATGCCAGACAGCGACGACGAAGCCTTGCTCCCGTGGTTGATCCCTGATCTTGCGGAGCGCGTTGGCGCGTCGGTCCCCACCGAGGTTGTTGGGCGATGACGCCGGCAGAGCTCGCAATGCGGCGTCATGCCGTCCAGGGCCTTGTCGCCGAGGCCGGGCGCCTGGCGCTGGACTATTTCGGCAAGCAGGACAGCCTCGGCGTCACCATGAAGGGCGCTCAGGACTGGCTGACGGTTGCCGACGGTGCCGTCGAGGATTTCCTCAGGCAGCGGCTGGCCGTGCTCTTCCCGACCGACACGGTGATCGGCGAGGAGGGCGGCGGCGCAGCGAGCGATGCGGTCTGGATCATCGATCCGATCGACGGCACCATGAACTTCGCCCATGGCGACCGCAACTGGTGCATCTCGATCGGCTTCCTGCACGATCGCGTCCCGACCATCGGAATCGTGGCCGCACCGGCGCTGGACGAGCTCTATGTGGCCCAACGCGGACAGGGCGCAACGCTGAACGGGCGGCCGATCCACGTCTCGGCCACCAACGACCTCAAGCGCGCCTATGTCGAGCTCGGCTGGTCGCCCCGCGTCCCCTTCGAGCGCTATCTCGCCGTCCTCGAGCGCGGCTATGCCGCGGGCTGCGCGGTGAAGCGCTCCGGCTCGGGCGCGCTGGGGCTCTGCCATGTCGCCAATGCGCGCACCGACGCCTATCTCGAGCTGCACATCAATGCATGGGACGTCGCTGCCGGCATCGTCATCGCCGGCGAGGCGGGCGCAACAATCAATGATTTCTTCGCTGGCGACGGCATCAGCAAAGGAAACCCGATTCTCTGCTCCACTCCCGCACTCGCGCCCCAGCTGCGCGAAATCGTGGGAATGTCCTAGCAGCTCCTCTCAGGGCAGCTTGTCCGGCTTCTCCGGCATGATCTGGAGCAGCGGCTCGGGTCCGATCGAGATCTGGCCGGCAAATGGCCGGTCATGCGCGGCGATCAGGAGAACGGAAGCCGAAACGCCGGTCGCGAACAGGCCCATCGCGATGGCCGCCGCGAGGCGATTGTCGCAATGGACGAGGCCGATCACCACAAGCGCGCACGCCGCCTGCAAATACAGGCACCACCACTTGACCGCATTCACCGCGGCGAGACTGATGATGATGCGCTGCCGGCGCGCATCGAGCGCCTGCTCCAGCGCGTTGATGAGCTCGCGCTGCACGGTCGCCTGACCCGAGCCCTGCGGCGTCATCGCGACCACGAGCTGCAACGCCTCGGCCAGCGCCGGCGGCGTCGCTTTCAGGGAAACCTCCCGCTGCGCCATCATCGGCCACTCCACCGTGGCGGCTTGCCCGACATAGTCGCGCACCAGGGCGCGCAGGCGCGCCGCCTGCTCCGTCGGCAGGCCGGCGGCGAGCAGCTCGACGCTCCTCAGGGCGCTGGCCTCCCGGCTCACCGCGGCGCTGGCGCGATCGCTGTCGCCCCACACCTGCGCCGCCGTGAAGGCGACGAACAGGCCGAAGATGATGCCGAGCACCGGCAGCATGCCCGGCGAGATCGTCTTGAGCGACTTGGTCCGCGCATCCGTCGCGAACACCATGACCGCCGCGAACACGGTCGCAGCCAGAAAATAGGTGAAGCCGAAAATCACCAGCGCCATCCACGGCACCGGCAGGTTGTGCAGCCAGTCGCTCATTTCATCTCATTGCTTGCTTGGAAACTCTTCAGATCAACCGAATCGAACAATGCGATTCGGGTAGTCAATGCACGTGTCGTGTATGGCCTGTCCACCGGGATTGCGACTGCGGATCGATGTTTCCGTCAGTTGCGGAGTAGAGCAAACCGACGTCTGTCGATCTGCTCGCGCGCAAGCTGTCCCGCCGCTGCACAAAGATCGGGCGCGTAGAGTTGGCAAATTCCTCGCTTCTCGATTCCCTTATCAATCATATCCAAAAGTCGTGCCGGCGAAATGTCGGGCGGCGCGGCGATACGACCGGTGACGACGTGTTTTTCCATTTTCGCGTGATCGGCGTGATCGATATCGGGGTCGCGCCAGCAATTCGCGCACATGATCTTGAAGCTCTCGGAGTGCGAATAGACGACGGCATCCCCGTCCAACTCTTCGCTCAGGTCGGCCAATTGCCGTGCTGTCTGCTGCGTGCCCGCGAAATCGAAGAATTGATAGTTCCGACGCAGAAGTGTTGCCAGATGGGGAAAGACCGGGACCTGCTGCTCACCATAGGTGTGATGCGTAATCGGGGCGCCGTCCGTGAGGATGACATCGCCGTAGTCGACGCCGAGATTGCCGTACAGCACGCTGCGGATAATGCCATGGCACGGACTTAACCGTTCGATCCATACCGTTTCCTCTTTGCCTGGATCATCAGAGTCTGCCGTCCGCTCAGCAAGGGGACGTTCGGCGAGCCTCGCCTTGCAGGCCGGATATCTGCCTTCCGGCAAGCCGAAACGTCCAAGCTCTATTTTCTGACCCATGCGCTTCCACACGTCCAAGGCAGTTTCGGCGTTCTTGGCGGCGGTGGCACAGATTCCAAGGTTCCACTCGTAACTGTCGATAACTTTTTGCGTCAGGCTTGCGGCCGCCCGGTTCGCCGCCATGCCTTCCGCGAATCTGCCGCGTGTCTTGTAGAAAAGGCCCAGATTGTATTGGTGCGCGCTGTTTTGCGGATCGATTTCGGTCAGCCTCCGAAGGCTGCTCTCGGCGATCGCATCCTTCTGGCGCGCCATCATTCGGGCCGACGTGGCGAGCCCGCAAAGTATACGCTCCTGTTCAGGCTGCCCCTCATGGACCTCGGCCAGGCGGCTCAGCTTCTCGACCATGGTCCGAAATACTGGGTGTCCCGGCGGTGGCGCATTCAGATCATCAATGTCGCGGGCGGCTTCGAGGCATTGGCCAAGCGTTGAGAGGATATTCGTGTCGCCATCGTGGGCGTCTGCTATCTCCGAAAGAACGTCTGCCGCCTCCTCCCTTGTGAGGCTTCGCTCGTCGACAATCCACAACAACGCCATCGCGGCCTCAGGCTGGTGGCGCAGCGCCTTTCGCAATGGCTGGATATTCTGCCACGCCGCCTGCTTGCGGCCCGCCTGTCCTTCTTCGGCGGCGTCACGTGCGATCGCTTTGATCTCATCGGAAGAGAGAACCGCGCTGGGACCATTCGACATGATCGTCTCCGTGGAGGCGCTTTGGCGCAGGCAGGGATGGGCTTTGGGTGTGTGGACGGGTCTCAACGCAGCGGGGTTAAATCAATTTCATCCCCCTCAAGCTCGCGTGCCCGCCTTTGCCGACGATGATGTGGTCGTGCACGGATATGCCGAGCGGTTTTGCGATCTCGATGATGGCCTTGGTCATCTGGATGTCGGCCTGCGAGGGCGAGGGATCGCCGGAAGGGTGATTGTGCACGAGGATCAGCGCTGTCGCCGATAATTCGAGCGCGCGCTTGATCACCTCGCGCGGATAGACCGGGGTGTGGTCGACGGTGCCGGTCTGCTGCACCTCATCGGCAATGAGCTGGTTGCGCTTGTCGAGAAACAGCAAGCGAAACTGCTCCTTGTCGGCAAACGCCATGCTGGAGCGGCAATAGTCGATCACCTCGTTCCAGGACGACAGCGCGTTGCGGCTCTTGACCTCGCCCTTGGTCACGCGGCTTGCGGCCGCCGCGATCAGCTTGAGCTGATTGATCGCGGCTTCGCCGACGCCCTCGACCTCGCGCAGCCGCGCCACTGGCGCGTGGATGACCTCGGCGAACGAGCCGAAGGTCTTGATCAGCGTCTTCGCAAGCGGCTTGGTGTCGCGCCGCGGCAGCGCCGGAAACAGCGCCATCTCCAGCAGTTCATAGTCGCTCAGCCCGTCCGCCCCGGCGCTGTAGAAGCGCTCGCGCAGCCGCTCGCGATGGCCGTGATAATGCGGCGGCTCTGTCGGTTCGTGCTTCTCGGATGGGTCGCGGGATTTGGCGGGCATCGCGCGCCAGCATTGCCGCGTGCCATCGTTTTTGCAACCGCCAATTGCGGCGGAGTTCAGCGCACCGGCTTCAGCCCCGGCACCAGCGCAGCAAGCCGGTCCTTGATCCGACGGCCGAACATCGGCCCGCCCGCGGGCGGAGGCCCCGGCGGAGGTCCGCCGCGTGAACCGGGTGGCGGCGGTGGCGGGCCGGCGCGCCCGACCGTCGCGTCCACGCGGCGGTCGATGCCGAGCGTCAAGCTTGCCACGTAACGGTCGCGCTCCTCCTTCACCGCGCAGAAGGCGCGATGCTCGGGGTCGGAGCGCTCGATCACCATGTCGTTGGCGTTGATGATCGTGCGTTGCCGCGCGCGGTCCTTGTAGGCGGGAACGTTGGTGTAGATGAACTCGTTCAGCGCGTCCGGCAGGAAGGTTTGCCCCGTCAGCACGTTTTTGTCGTCGAGGAAAACCTTGAAATGGATATGCGTGGTGCGGCCGTCATACCAGCCGGGATAGATCGTGTTGAACGTGACCCACCCGGCGTAGTCGGTCGCTTGAGTGCCGCGCAAAAACGTCTTGCCGGTCGCGTCCACGTTATGGCTATCGCTCTGGCCCGGAAACGCCGAGTAGAGGCCCTTTGCGTCGCAATGCCAGATGTCGACGCGGGCGCCCTTGATGGCGGTGCAGGGACCGGCCTCGATCACACGCAGCCGCAGCGTGAGGGGAATGCCTTGCTTGCCCTCGGTGATATCCATGCGCAGGAGCTTTGGATCGGCGTAGAACGGCCCTTCCTCCGCCTGCGGCGTCAGGATGCAGGCCGGCTCGCTGGAAGTCGCTGCGGGCTCGGACGCCGCCTGCGCGCGGGTTGGCAACACGCCTACGGCAGTGGCCGATACAAATCCGAGAAAGCCACGGCGCGTCGACGTGCTCACTTGATCTCTCCTGTTCCTCTGACGACAGATCGTCATCGGCGAACGGAATGGCAAGATCAGGCTTTGAAAATGGCGACAATCAGCCCGGAGGTTTCCGGCTGTTTCGCGCCGGCAGGGGCACCGTGACGGCAACGACGCCGGCGAGAATGAGCGCCATTCCTGCAACAATCGACCAGGAGAAGCGCTCGTCGAGCCATGCAGAGCCAAGCGCCACCGCGAAGCCCGCGCGCAGATAGCTTCCGCTGGTCGTGCCGAGCGGGCCGATCGTGTGGATCAGGCGGAAATAGATCACCATCGCGAAGGCCGTGCAGACAACGGCGAGCACGATGACTGCCGCGATCGCCCGTGCCGGAGGCAGCGCCAGCATCCAGGGACGTTCGAGGGCGGCGGCGATGGGGAGCATCAGGATCGCGGCGCAGCTCATGGCGCCGGCCGCGGTGACGATGGCGGGGAGGCCGGAGAACCGCTGGCCCCATATCGGCGCAAGCGCGTAGCAGAGGCTCGCGCCGAGCACGGCCATCTGGGCCAGCGGCGCCGCCGTGCCGATTCCGGACAGCGCGTCGATGCCGATCGTCAGGGCGACGCCGGCGAAGCCGAGACCGACGCCGATGATCTTCTGGCCGCTGATCGCCTGTCGTCCGCGCCCGGTCAACAGCGCGATCATCAGCACGAACATCGGCGGCGTGGCATTGAGTACGCCGGCGAGGCCGCTCGCGATATGCATCTCGCCCCAACTGATGAGGGTGAACGGAGCTGCGCTTTGCACCAGCCCCTGCACGAAGAAAGCCGCCCACACCGATCCCTGGCGCGGAAGGGCGTGTCTCTGCGCGCGAGCGATCAGGATCAGCAGGATGGCCGCAATCGTCACGCGCGCGGCAACCATCGTAAATGGCGGAATCGTGGGGATCGCGACCTTGATCAGCGTGAACGAGCTGCCCCAGATCAGTGAGAGAATCAGCAAAAGCCCGATCTCGAACGCGAGAGAGGTTTGCCCTGACATTGTCTGTTGCGCCTGCGTGCTCATGCGATTTGCTCCGGGATCTGTCGGCACCATGATCCCAAAAGCGGCGGCGCAGGCTGGCTGGATTCGGACCTCATCGCCCGATCCAGTCCGATTTCGGCTACTCGGCGGGCTGTGCTGAAACTATTATCCCGCCATGGCGAAGACGTTGGCGCACCGGCAAACGCTGCCACCGCATCTCGACTGGGAGAGCTGCGACCGGGCACGGCTGGCGCGTGCCCACGCGTTCGACGGGCTGTTCTTCTCGGGCGTTCGTTCGACGCGCATCTACTGCCGGCCGGTCTGCCCGGTTCGCCCGGCGCGCTCCGAGAACGTCACCTTCTATGCGACTGCTGCCGCCGCCGAGCGGGCCGGCTTTCGCCCGTGCCTGCGCTGCCGGCCTGAAACGGCGCCGGGCTCGCCGGCATGGATGGGAACCGCCACCACCGTGGCGCGCGGGATGCGCCTGATCAATGACGGCTTTCTGGATAAGGCGTCGATGACGGAGCTTGCGGAAGCCCTCGGCGTCGGGCCGCGCCATCTCCTGCGCCTGTTCATGCGCCACGCCGGCGCGAGCCCGAGCGAGATCGCGGCGACGCGCCGCGTGCAGGAAGCCAAGCGCCTGATCGACCAGACCGACATGAATTTGGCGGAGATCGCGTTCGCGGCCGGCTTCGGCAGCGTGCGGCGGTTCAATGATGCTTTTGCCGCGACCTACAAACGGCCACCGTCGTCATTCCGACGTTTGCGATAGGTGGATAGGTGGATAGTTGGAGCGAGCGAAGCGGTCGCCACACGTCAGCCGATCTGCTTCTCGCCGTGCCGCTGCGACAGCGTGAAAATCTCAACGCCGGTCGCCGTCACGCCGACGGAGTGCTCGAACTGCGCCGACAGCGAGCGGTCGCGGGTCACCGCTGTCCAGCCGTCGGAGAGAATCTTCACATGCGGCTTGCCGAGATTGATCATCGGCTCGATGGTGAAGAACATGCCGGGCTTGAGCTGCACGCCTTCGCCGGGCCGGCCGATATGGATGATGTTGGGCTCGTCGTGGAACATGCGCCCGAGACCATGGCCGCAGAAATCGCGCACCACGCTCATGCCCTGCGGCTCGACGAAGCTCTGAATGGCGTAGCCGATGTCGCCGGTGGTGGCGCCGGGCCTTACGGCGGCGATGCCGCGCATCATCGCCTCATAGGTTACTTCGATCAGCCGCTCGGCTTTCCGTGCGATCGGGCCGATCGCATACATTCGGCTGGAGTCGCCATACCAGCCGTCGACGATGAAGGTGACGTCGATGTTGACGATGTCGCCTTCCTTCAGCGGCCGGTCGCCGGGCATGCCGTGGCAGACCACGTGGTTGAGTGAGGTGCAGGTCGAGTAGCGATAGCCGCGATACATCAGCGTCGCCGGATAGGCGCCATGGCTGAAGGCGAACTCGCGGACGAACTCGTCGATGCGCGAGGTCGGCACGCCCGGGCCGACGATGTCGGTCAGCTCATCAAGACACCTGGCCACCAGCGCGCCTGCCTTGCGCATGCCGACGAATGCGTTCGGGCCATGGAGCTTGATCTGTCCGGTCTTGCGCAAGGAAGTATCGGTGGCTTCGATGTAGCTCATGAAAGGTAATCTTTTCGGCGGAAGCGTTTGATTTCTGGTCCTAATTTAATGATCGCGGGCCTTCATGCAAGCCAAGCTTGGCGGGCTTGCGGCCAAAAGCTGCCTCAACTCGGGACTTCTACGGTGGTTTCGACCGGCAGCGCGCCGCCGCGGACCCGGATTTCCCGCACCGGGTAGGGAACCCGGATGCCCTCGCGCTTGAAGGCGTCCCACAGCGCCAGCATCACGTCGCTCTTGACGTTATCCATCCCGTCGGGATCCGCGATCCAGAAGGTTAGCGAGAACTTCATGCCGGCCTCGGCGAACTCTGTCAGAATGCAGTTCGGCGGCTTGCCTTTCTGCGCACGCGGATGGGCGGTGGCGGTTTCGGCGGCGAGCTTGCAGACCAGCCGCGGATCGGCGTCGTAATTGGTGCCGAAGGCGATCTTCACCAGCGTGTTCTTGTCGGTGTAGGTCCAGTTGACGACCTTCTGCGTCACGAGATCCTCGTTCGGCACCAGGAACTCGCGGCCATCGCCGGCGGCGACGGAAATGTAGCGCGTCTTCATTGCGCTGATGCGCCCGGTATTGTCGCCGATGGTGACGAGGTCGCCTGGCTTCACCGACTTGTCCGCGAGCAGGATGATACCGGAGATGAAGTTCGCGACGATCTTCTGGAGGCCGATACCGATACCGACGCCGACCGCGCCGGAGAACACCGCGAGCGCCGACAGGTTGATACCGACGGCGTCGAGCGCGATGATGATCGCCACTGTCAAGAGCCCGATGCGGATGATCTTGATCAGCAGCACCTGCACCGACGGCGTCAGGTCGGTCGTCGAGTTGATCCGGCTCTCGGCGAAATTGCTGGCGATGTTGGTGAGCCAGAGTGCGATGATCAGGAGCGCGCCGGCCTTGATCAGCAGCAGCGGCGTCAGCCGCAATCCGCCGAGCACGATCGCGAATGAGTCAAGCAGATCGACCGTTGCGTCCAACTGACCGATGATGGAAAGGGCAGCGACGAACCACGCCGCGACCGACACCAGCTTGACGATGAAGGCGTTGCGCAGCACCGAGGTTACAAGCCGTATCACGAGCCAGGCGAGGCCGAGCTTTGCGGCGACCATCAGGAGATAGCTGCGGCTCGGCCAGGTCGCGTGGTACATCACCACGCGCTCGACGATGACCAGGACGGTGAAGACCGCCGTGGAGGCGCTGCCGACCAGCACGCGGATGAAGTGGCGAAGCGGTAGCGGCCAGCGCATCGCCAGCGACGTCATGTCGATGCGGTTGCGGATGGCGGCCTCCGAGGCCCAGGCGATCCCGGCCGCTCCCAGCATCAGACCGAATTGCAGGTAGAACCAGGGCGAGGTGATCTCGGCGCCGACGCTGCGCGCCGTCGTCTGCAAGAACTCCATGAGGTCTTTGAGGTCCATGTCTCTTTGGGGGCTATGTCTCTTTGGGGTCTATGTCCATCGCGGGGGCGTTGGAGGCAGATCGGCAGGATTTGATTCGATGCAGCGGCAGAATCCCACAAAGGGCGCGGCCGGACCATCGATACAACGGCACGTGATGCGAGTTAAGGCCGCAAAATGCGGGCAGATTGCCGCGAGTGGCAGAAATGGGTTGGCGGGCAAGTGTGGCGACGATAAGGATGGTTTTACAATGATTTCCTCTCCCACGTGACGACGGATGGCGTCCCTCGACTCGGTCAGCATCGCGATCCTGCTCGGCGCCGTCCTGGTGATGGCGGGCATCCTGTCGAGCTTGCTCGCGTTGCGTTTCGGCGCGCCCCTGCTGCTGGTCTTCCTTGGAATCGGCATGCTGGCCGGTGATTCCGGCCCGGGGCAGCTCCAGTTCAACGACGTGCGGACGACCTATCTGGTCGGCTCGGTGGCGCTGGCCCTGATCCTGTTCGACGGCGGCCTGCGCACACGCTTCCAGAGCATCCGCACGGTGCTGGCTCCGTCCGTGGTGCTCGCGACCGTCGGCGTGCTGCTGACCGCGCTGATCACCGCGCCGTTTGCAAAATACGCGCTCGACCTCAACTGGGCCGAGTCGCTGCTGGTCGGCGCCGTCGTCGCCTCGACCGACGCTGCTGCGGTGTTCCTGCTGGTGCACACCCAGGGCCTGCGCCTGCGCCCGCGCGTCGGCGCGACGCTGGAGGCGGAATCCGGCACCAACGATCCCTTCGCGATCTTCCTCACCCTGATGCTGGTCGAATATATCTCGCTGGGGTCGAGCTCGCCGGGCCACGTCTTCATGGAGTTCATCCAGGAGGCCGTGCTGGGCGCGATCGTCGGCGTGATCGGCGGCCGGCTGGTGGTGATCGCGCTCAATCAGGTGGCGCTGCCGCAGGGGCTGCACGCGCCGTTCGTGACCACGGCGGCGCTCGTCATCTTCGGCGGCTCGCAGATCATGCATGCCTCGGGTTTCCTCGCGGTCTATCTCGCCGGCATCATTATCGGCAACCGCCCGACCCGCGCGCATAATTCGGTGGTGACGTTCCTGGATGCCGCGACCTGGCTCGCGCAGATCGTGATGTTCGTGCTGCTCGGCCTGCTCGTCTCGCCGCAGCGGCTCGGTTCCAGCGCGGTGCCGGCGATCGGTGTCGCCCTGGTCCTGATGCTGATCGCAAGGCCGCTCGCAGTGTTCCTGTGCCTTGCACCGTTCCGCTTCAACTGGCGGGAAAAGGTCTTCATCGCCTGGACCGGCTTGCGCGGTGCGGTCGCGATCTTCCTGGCCTCGATCCCGATGCTGGTCGGGCTGTCAAAAGCCTATCTCTATTTCGACGTTGCCTTCGTGGTCGTCATCATCTCGCTCCTCTTGCAAGGCTGGACGCTGGCGCCCGCCGCGAGGCGGCTGCATGTCGCGCTGCCGCGCAGCGAGCGCGGTCCTCGCCGCGTGGAATTGGACCTGCCCGGGCAGCTCGAGCAGCAGCTCGTCGGCTATGCCGTGCGGCCCAAGAGCCTGTATTTCCGCCGCGGTCTTATCCCGTCCTGGTCGAAGCCGACGCTGGTCATCCGCAACGAGAACATCTTGACGCCCACGGAAGCCGACCCGATCACGCCCGGTGACTACATCTATTTGCTGGCTCCGCCTGAAAAGGCCGAGTCGCTCGATCGTTTCTTCGTCGACATGCAGCCGAGCACCGCGCCCGACCCGCATCTGCTCGGAGACTTCATGGTCTCCGGTGAGCACACGCTGGCGGAGCTCGCCGAGATCTACGGCGTCAAGGTGAGCGAGGACGAGGGCAAGCTGACGCTCGCCGATTATTTCGACGTTCACCTGGACCGCGCGCCGAAGGAAGGCGCCGAGCTCGCGCTCGACGAGATCGTGCTCGTTGCCCGCTCGATCTCCGGCGGCCGCGTCAACGTGGTCGGCTTGCGGCTGCCCGAGGACGAGGAGAAGCCAGCGCCTGTCACGCGGATGAAGGCGCTGCGGCGCAAGCTCGCGGATTTGTGGATTTCGGTGGCGGGGGTTTAGTGCCTACCTGCGCGCGACGGCGTGTGACGTCGACGTTCCTCTCCGGTGTCGTCCTGGCGAAAGCCAGGACCCATAACCACCGTCGGCAGTTTTGCGAAGACTCGGAGTTGCCATCTCCCGCTGCGACTTCTCCCCGGGGTAATGGGTCCTGGCTTTCGCCAGGACGACGATGACGATGGAAAGCGTGACAGCGGAACCGCTATGCCGCGACCTGCCGAACATTCGCGCAACGCATCGTGATCGGAACCCGGAACGCTCGTCTGTGTCCATGGTTAGCCGCGTGGCAACGTAACAGGAGTGGTTCCATGCGAAAGTTCATCATCCCGATCGTCACGGTGCTTGCGCTCGGCGCGTCGGCGCCTGCGCTGGCGTTTGATTCCGGCGACCAGGTCTCGATGGAGACCGCGCTCGGCATCGCTACCGATATCGGCATCAGGACCGTCTCGCACACCCAGTTCCTCGGCGACGAATGGCAGATCGAAGGCCGTGACCGCGCCGGCCGCTGGATGGAAGTCTATGTCGACGCCAACACCGGCGACGTGCGGAATGTTGAGAGAGGGTGGTAGGCGTTACGCAATCTCGCTGTCATTCCCTGCGAAAGCGGGGAATCCAGATGCTATGGGGTAAGCGGCGACTGGGGTAAGCGGCGGTGAGGGTGTGGACACCCCTCG
>NZ_JBANBA010000075.1:0-46494 GCF_059803475.1 Bradyrhizobium sp. UFLA05-89
GGAGAGACGAGCAATGAGGAAAGCCTGTCTGGCGTTGCTGCTGGCAGCAAGCATGACGCCTGCCTTCGCGCAGGACAAGAATTTCGACCTGAAGATCTCGCATTGGGTACCAGCCTCGCATCCGCTCCAGAAATCGCTGGAGGACTGGGCGGCCGCTGTGGAGAAAGACTCCGGCGGCACCATCAAGAGCAAGGTGTTTCCGGCGCAACAGCTCGGCAAGGCGTTCGACCATTACGACATGGCGCGCGATGGCATCGCCGACGTCACCTACGTCAACCCCGGCTACCAGCCCGGCCGCTTCCCGATCATTGGCGCCGGCGAACTGCCGTTCCTGATCTCGGACGCCAAGGGCGGCTCGATGGGGCTCGATGCCTGGTACCGCAAATATGCAGAAAAGGAGATGAAGGACGTCAAATACTGCCTCGCCTTCGTCCACTCGCCCTCCTCGTTCCACTCCCGCACCAAGAAGATCGTGGTGCCGGAGGACGTGAAGGGCCTGAAGATCCGCCCGGCCCACGCCACCATGGCGAATTTCGTCACCTCGCTCGGCGGCACCAACGTGCAGTCGTCCGCGCCCGAAGTGCGCGACATCATCGAGCGCGGCGTCGCCGATGGCGTCACCTTCCCCTGGGGCTCGCTGCTGCTGTTCGGCATCGACAAGGTGACGAAGTACGACATGGAGGCGCCGCTTTATGTCACGACCTTCGTCTTCGTGATGAACAAGGACAAGTACAATGCGATGTCCGACAAGCAGAAGGCGGCGATCGACAAGAACTGCACGACCGAGATGGCCGGCGTGGTCGGCGAGCACTGGGGCAAGTTCGAGGATGCCGGCATCGACAAGATCAAGGCGGAAGAAGGTCATGAGGTCTACAAGCTGAACCCGGAGCAGACCGCGTCCTGGAAGAAGGCCGCCGAGCCGCTGGTCAAGACCTGGGGCGAGGGCGTGAGGAAGACCGGCGCCGACCCGGACGCAGCGCTCGCCGAGTTGAAGGCCTCGCTGAAGAAGTACAACGCGCTGGCGGAGTGACGCCAAGACGCGGCCGCGAGCTCGCTGCACCTCTCCCGCTCGCGGGAGAGGTCGGCGCAGAGCGCCGGGTGAGGGCTCTCTCCTCTTGGGGGTTCTCGATTGTGGAAGCACCCTCTCCTCAGCCCTCCCCCGCGGGCGGGGAGGGAGCGCAGCTCCACCGCGGGCACACCTCGAACTCGTCGGAAGGACTCTTTTCCCATGAAGCGCGCCTGGATGGATCGCTTTATCGATACGATCGAATGGATCGCGGCCGGCTTCGTCGGCCTCGTCGCGCTCGACATCTTCGTTTCGGTCCTGCTGCGCAACACGCTGAACTATTCGATCCCGGATTCCTTCGACATCGGCCGCATGCTGCTCGGCATCCTGATCTTCTGGGGCATCGCCGCGACCTCCTATCGCGGCACGCACATCACGGTCGACCTGGTCTGGGCCAATTCGAGCCCGCGCTATCAGCGCTGGATCGACGTGTTCGCCACCCTGGTGCTGCTGTTCGTCGTCACCGTGCAGACCTGGACGCTGTTCGACAAGGTACGCGGCACCTATAACGACAATGTGCAGACCTTCGATATGCACATGCCGACCTGGCCGTTCTTCGCGATCGCCTGGATCGGCGATGTCTCGGCGGTGCTGCTGATCGCGATCCGCACCTACCGACTGATCTTCCATCCGGAAGAGATGCACGATCCCAAGCTGAAGGCGACGGAGTAGTCATGAGCACCGATGCCGTCGCCGTAATCGGCTTCGTTTCCTTATTTCTCCTGATGCTGCTGCGCGTGCCTGTCGGCATGGCCATGGGCCTCGTCGGCGTGTCCGGCTTCTCCTATCTCGTCGGCGCCACGCCGGCGCTGAAACTGGTCGGCCAGACCTCGATGCGCACGGTCACCGACTACACTTTTGGCGTCATCCCGATGTTCTTGCTGATGGGCTCCTTCGTCAGCAATTCCGGCATGAGCCGCGAACTGTTCCGCGCCGCCAACGGCTTTGTCGGCCATTTGCGCGGCGGGCTCGGCATCGCAACCGTCGGCGCCTGCGGCGGCTTTGCCGCGATCTGCGGTTCCTCCGTCGCGACGGCCGCGACCTTCTCAGCCGTCGCCTATCCCGAGATGCGCCGCTTCGGCTATCCACAGTCCTTTGCCACTGGCGTGATCGCGGCCGGCGGCACGCTGGGTGCGATGCTGCCGCCCTCCACCGTGCTTGCGGTCTACGGCATCATCACCGAGCAGGACATCGGAAAACTCTTCATCGCCGGTATCATCCCGGGCCTGCTGGCGATGAGCATGTACATGATCACCATCGGCCTGATCGGATACTTTCGTCCGGACTTTTTGCCGAAGGGCAAGAAACTGCCGTGGAACGAGCGCTTCGCGGGCCTCAAGGATATCTGGGCGCCGGTCCTGCTGTTCGTGTTCGTGATCGGCGGCCTCTACGGCCTGCCGTTCCTGCCTCGCTTCACGCCGACCGAAGCCGGCGGCGTCGGTGCCACCGGCGCCTTCATCATCGGCGTGCTCACCGGGCGGCTCGACCGCGAGAAGATTTTGGCCTCGCTCCTGCAGGCGACGCGCACCGCGGCCGCCGTGTTCACCGTGCTGATCGGCGCGCTGATTTTCGGCTACTTCCTGACGGTGACTCAGACCCCGCAAAAGGTCACGGAATTCCTCACAGGCCTCGGCCTCGGCTCTTACGGCGTGCTGGCGCTGATCATGGTGATGTACCTCGTGCTCGGCTGCCTGATGGACGCCATGGCAATGATCATCCTGACGGTGCCGATCATCTTCCCCGTGATCACACATCTTGGTTTTGATCCGATCTGGTTCGGCGTCATCATCGTCATGACAGTCGAGCTCGGCCTGATCCATCCGCCGGTCGGCATGAATGTCTTCGTCATCAAGAGTGTGGTGAAGGACGTGTCCTTTTCCACCATCTTCAAGGGCGTGATCCCGTTCGTGGCCACCGACCTGGTGCGGTTGGTGATCCTGATCGCCTTCCCGCTGCTGGCGACCTGGCTGCCGACGCGGATGATGGCGCATTAGGGGTGGAGTGATGACCACACCCAAGCTCGAGACAAAGTACGTCTTCACCATCACCGCGTGGATTGGTGACGTCGTCACCGCGGGCGAGACTGGTACGGGTGTCCGCCGCATCATCCCGATCATCGGCGGAGAGGTGCGGGGCGTGATCAACGGCAAGGTCTTGCCGTTTGGTGCCGACTTCCAGGTCATCCGTCCGAGCGAGCTGATCGACCTGGAAGCCAAATACGCCTTCGAAACCGACGACGGCGCCACCGTCTATGTCGAGAACAAAGGGATTCGCTTCGGCCCGGTGGACCTGCTGCAGAAGCTCAAGCGCGGCGAGCCCGTCGACCCCGAGCTGATCTACTTCCGCACCGTGCCGCGGTTCGAGACCGGACACGAGAAATACCGTTGGCTGATGCAGCACATCTTCGTGGCCTCAGCCGCACGGCACGCAGACCGCGTGGTGATCGACGTGCATCAGGTGATGTGAGACAGGCGCTTCGGCCTCGAAGCGATGGCAGGCGCCGGGACTATTAGTGGCAATGTCCGCGCCTCGCACTTCGCTCGTCCTCCCGGAGCGCGACAAAGTCGCGAGCCCGGAACCCATAATCACAGGATAGGGTTGTTGGGGAAACTCGGGCCACGAATCTTCGCCAAATATTCTCCTGGGGGTATCTCGACGGGCGCAAGCGCTCGCGCGGGGTCTCGGCCCCTGCACAATTGCGCACTAGGCCTGGACGACACCGATTTGGAGCACCCTCTTGCCCACTCAACCGAACTCCCCATCGGCATATTGACTCCTCCGAAATTCGTTATACAACATAACTATTCTGAAAAGGACGCAAATGACACAGGGAAACGCCGATACCGCAACCGCGGGACCTGATGCGCTGCTTAGGATCGAGAGGGCAGGCAAGGTCTTGACCGTGGGTCTGAACCGGCCCGCCAAGCGCAATGCGCTCAATGACGGCATCATTCGCGAGATCAGCGACTGCTTTGCGACGCTGCCGGACGACATCGGCGCGGTCGTCATCCATGGCATCGGCGACCATTTCTCCTCCGGCCTCGATCTCTCCGAGCTGACCGACCACGACGCCACTGGCGGGCTTCTGCACTCCCAGATGTGGCACCGAGTGTTCGACCGCATCCAGTACAGCCGCGTGCCCGTGATCGCGGCGCTGAAGGGCGCCGTGATCGGCGGCGGGCTGGAGCTGGCCTGTGCCGCGCATATCCGCGTCGCCGAGCCCTCGACCTATTTCGCGCTGCCGGAAGGCCAGCGCGGCATCTTCGTCGGCGGCGGCGGCTCGGTGCGGCTTCCGCGGCTGATCGGCGTCGCGCGCATGATGGATATGATGCTGACCGGCCGCGTCTATTCCGCGACCGAAGGCGCCTCCTACGGCTTTGCGCAATACCTGACCGAGGAAGGCGGCTCGCTGACCAAGTCGCTCGAGCTCGCCGCCCGCATCGCCTCCAATGCGCCGCTGACCAATTTCGCCGTGCTCCAGGCGCTGCCGATGATCGCCGAGGCCAATCCGCAGACTGGCCTGCTGATGGAATCGCTGATGGCGACGGTTGCCCAGAGCGACAAGGAAGCCAAGCGACGGATCCGCGAGTTCCTCGAACACAAGACCGCCAAGGTGAAGCCCAAGTCATGAGTGCACAGCCGTCCTCTTCCACCACGGAGCGCGGCGCGAGCACCTCCCCGCTGCGGCCGATCTCGTTCGGCGATCCCGTCGTCAACATCGAGCGGCGCGATGACGGCACGATTTACCTGCGGCCAAAACAGCCGCTCGGCGACTATCCGGTGCGCATCACCGACCGCCTGCATCATTGGGCGAAGACGACGCCGGATCGCGTCTTCATGGCCGAGCGCGAAGGCGGCCGGGGCTGGCGCAAGATCACCTATGCCGAGCTCCTCACCGCGAGCCGGCACATCGCCTCCGGCCTGATCCAGCGTGGCCTGTCGGCGGAGAAGCCGGTCGTCATCCTCTCCGGCAATTCGATCGACCATGCGCTGCTCGCCTTTGGCGCCTATTACGCCGGCATCCCGTTCTGCCCGGTCTCGCCGGCCTATTCGCTGGTTTCGAAGGACTACGGCAAGCTATCGTACCTGATGAAGCTGCTGACGCCGGGCCTCGTCTTTGCCGAGGACGCCGACAAATTCGCGAACGCGCTTGCCAGCAACGTCTCGCCCGGCATCGAGATCGCCGCGTCCTACGGCACCGTCCCGGGGCACGACGTCACGCTGCTCGCCGACCTCATGGCGACGCCGATCCATCCCGCGCTCGACGAGCTGCATGGGAGAATCGGCCCCGATACGATCGCGAAATTCCTACTGACGTCAGGATCGACGGGCAATCCCAAGGCGGTCATCAACACCCAGCGCATGATCTGCGCCAACCAGGTGATGCTGCGCGAGACGCTGGCCTTCCTCAAGGACGAGCCGCCGGTCATCATCGACTGGCTGCCCTGGAACCACACCTTTGGCGGCAATCACAATATCGGTTTGACCCTCTATAACGGCGGCTCGATGTATCTCGATGCCGGCAAGCCGGTGCCCGGCGGAATCGAGGAGACCGTGCGCAATCTCCAGGAGATTTCGCCGACGGTCTATTTCAACGTGCCAAAGGGCTACGAATCGCTGCTGCCCTATTTGCGCGACGACCAGGGCCTGCGCGCAAAATTCTTCGACCGCCTGCACGCGATGTTCTTCTCCGGCGCGGCGCTTTCGCCCTTCGTCTGGAACAGCCTCGATGAGCTTGCGGTGAAGGAGAAGGGCTATCGCGTGCCGATGCTGACTGGCCTTGGCGCCACCGAAACCGCGCCGTTCTTCATGTCGGTCAATCCACGCACCAGCCGTTCCGGCCATGTCGGCCTGCCGGTCTCCGGCAATGACGCCAAGCTCGTGCCCAACAACGGCAAGCTGGAAGTTCGCTGCAAGGGCCCGAACGTCATGCCTGGCTACTGGCGCCAGGCGGAGGTCACCGCAAAATCCTTCGACGAGGAAGGCTTTTACAAACTCGGCGATGCACTCAAGCCCGCCGACCCTGATGACTTCAATGCCGGTTTCGACTTCGACGGCCGCGTCAGCGAGGACTTCAAGCTCGCGAGCGGCACCTGGGTCAGCGTCGGCCCCTTGCGCGCGCGCTTCGTTGCCGCCTGCGCGCCTTTGGTGCGCGACGTCGTGATCGCCGGCATCAACCGCGACGAGATTTCCGCGCTCGTTGTGCTCGACCTCGACGGCTGCCGCCTGATCAATCCGACGCTGCCGGCCGACGATCTCGTCGTCACCGCGCGCGACCGCCTGGTCCGCGAGGCGTTCCGCGAGCGCCTCACCCAGTTCCTCGGCTCGGCGACCGGCTCCTCGACCAGGATTACCCGCGCGATCCTTCTGGACACGCCGCTCTCGATCGACAAGGGCGAGGTCACCGACAAAGGCTCGATAAACCAGCGCGCCGTGCTCGAGCATCGCACCGCACTGATAGACGAGCTCTATGCTGCAAATCCATCGGACCGTGTGATATCGGTCGCTTAGAAACAATCCGCCAAAGGAGAACGCCATGTTGTTGAAGGATCAGGCAGCCATCGTGACCGGCGGTGCATCGGGACTGGGTGCGGCGACCGCACGCAAGCTGGCGGCGCAGGGCGCCAAGGTCGCAGTCTGCGACCTCAACACCAAGCTCGCCGAAACAGTCGCGGCCGAGATCAAGGGCGTCGCCGTGACCTGCGACGTTTCCGATGCCGCCTCGGCCGAAGCCGCGATCGCGGCTGCCACCAAGGCGCATGGTCCGGCCCGCGTGCTCGTCAATTGCGCCGGCATCGGCGTTGCCAAACGCGTGGTCGGCCGCGATGGTCCGATGGCGCTTGCCGATTTCGACAAGGTGATCAAGGTCAACCTGATCGGCACCTTCAACATGTTGCGTCTTGCCGCCACCGAAATGTCCAAGCTCGAGCCGCAGGCGAGCGGCGAGCGCGGTGTCATCATCAACACCGCTTCCGTCGCGGCTTATGACGGCCAGATCGGCCAGTCCGCCTATTCGGCGTCCAAGGGCGGCATCGTCGGCATGACGCTGCCGATCGCGCGCGAGCTCGCGCAGTTCGGCGTCCGCGTGCTGACCATTGCCCCCGGCCTGTTCCTCACGCCGCTGCTCGCCAACCTGCCGCAGGAGGCACAGGATTCGCTCGCCGCCGCGATCCCGTTCCCGCGCCGGCTCGGCCACGCCGACGAATTCGCGTCGCTCGCGCTGCACATGGTCGAGAATGCCTATCTCAACGGCGAGGTCGTGCGGCTCGACGGCTCGCTGCGCATGGCGCCGAAGTAAACCGAACGGCTGTAGCCGCGACTTCCACCTTACCTCTCCCTCCGGGAGAGGTGTGGCGCAGCACTAGTGGGTATATCACGCATGTTCGTCCATCGGCGCGACGTCCAGATCCAGTGGGGTGACTGCGACCCCGCCAACATCGTCTATTATCCGCGCTATTTCTCGATGTTCGACGATTCGACCTCGGTCCTGTTCGAGAAGGCCGGCTTCTCGAAACAGGACCTGGTCCACAAATATGGCCTGGTCGGCATTCCCATGGTCGACACGAGGGCGAAGTTCTACATCCCCTCGACCCACGGCGACTGGATCACCATCGAGACGAAGATCGAGAGCATCAAGCGCTCGAGCTTCGAGGTAAAGCACGACGTCTACAAGGGCGAGGACTTGGCGACCAGAGCCTTGGCGATCGAGGCCTTCGAGACCCGTGTCCTCGTCGGCCGCGACCCGGCCAATCCCGACAAGCTGAAATCCGCGGCGTTTCCGCCGGAGATGGTGGCCAAATTCGTGGGCAATTAGATTCTGGAGCTAAATCGCCGCACCGCCCAAAGACGGGGCTGAATTCGATCACAAAGTCTGCTTTCAAAGGCACACCTTAAGGGAGGAATAGATGAAACGCTTTTACCTGACCGCCGCTGTTGCGGCGGCAACGTTGGCCCTGCCGGCGCTGCCCGCGATGGCCCAGACCAACGAAATCACCATCGGCATCACCACCACCACGACAGGCCCGGGCGCGGCGCTCGGCATTCCCGAGCGCAATGCGCTGGAGTTCGTGCCGAAGGAAATCGCCGGCGTGCCGCTGAAGGTGATCGTGCTCGATGATGGCGGCGATCCGACCACCGCGACCACCAACGCGCGGCGCTTCGTCACGGAATCCAAGGCCGACATCATCATGGGCTCGGCGCTGACGCCACCGACGATTGCGGTCTCCAACGTCGCGAACGAAGCCGGCATTCCGCATTTCGGCCTCGCTCCCTTTCCGATCACCCCCGAGCGCATGAAGTGGTCGGTGGCGATGCCGCAGCCGATCCCGATCGTGGGCAAGGTGCTGTACGACCACATGAAGGCCAAGGGCGTGAAAACGGTCGGCTATATCGGCTATTCCGACTCCTATGGCGACCTCTGGTTCAACGACCTGAAGGCGCAGACCGGACCGATGGGCATAACCATCGTCGACGAGGAGCGCTTCGCGCGTCCCGATACGTCGGTGACCGGACAGGTGCTCAAGCTCGTCGCCGCCAATCCCGACGCGATCCTGGTCGGCGCATCCGGCACTGCAGCCGCGCTGCCGCAGACCGAGCTGCGCGAGCGCGGCTATCAGGGCCTGATCTACCAGACCCACGGCGCGGCGAGCATGGATTTCATCCGCATCGCCGGCAAGGCGGCGGAGGGCGTGCTGATGGCTTCAGGGCCCGTGATGGATCCCGAAGACCAGCCGGACGAGGCGCAGACCAAGAAGCCGGGCCTTGCCCTCAATACCGCCTATGAAGCGAAGTACGGCCCGAACAGCCGCAGCCAATTCGCCGGCCACTCCTATGATGCGTTCGAGCTTCTGAAGCGCATTATCCCGACGGCGCTGAAGACCGCCAAGCCCGGCACGCCGGAATTCCGTGAGGCGATCCGCCAGGCCCTGCTGTCGGAGAAGGAATTGGCCGCAAGCCAGGGCGTCTACAACTTCACCGACAAGGATCGGTATGGCCTTGACGAGCGCTCACGCATCCTGCTCACGGTGACGAACGGCAAGTACAAGCTGGTGAAGTGAGAGCAGCGATCACTCGAAGGCGATCAGAGCCGGCCATGAAGGGCCGGCTCTTTTCTTTTCAGGCCGCCTCTCGGAGCTTGGTCCAGGCGAACTCCGGATAGTACTGATCCATCATGCGGTCGACATAGGCGGTGAGGTTCGGAAACTCTTCCGCCTGCTCGCGCAGCTTGGATTCGAAGAATGGCGTCATGATTCCAGCGAGCGCGCCGAACGCAGTGGCGTCGACGCCCGAAGGCTTGTTGCCCATCAGATGGGCCTTGTCGCCGAGCTGCACGGACAGCGCGAACAGCGAGCGCACGGCGAGATCGACGTCGTCATCGGGCGCATGGCGGCCGAGGCCAGAGAGCAGATAGTTCTCGGCGACGCGGAATTGCGCGTCCTCGCGCAGCTTCTCGCGATTGTGCTCAGGCGCGCCGTCGAAGAAATGCGCCGGGCCCTTGGCGAAATTGACCGGGTCCACCCAGCGCGCTCCGACCAGTCCCCAATAGACGTGATGCTCGATCATGCGCTCGAAGGCCCATGCCTGCGCGCGTTCCTGCAACGACAGGCCGGCGTCGAAGTCGAAACCATAGCGACGCTCGATATGCGCGCGGATAAAGGTGGAGTCGGCAACTGCCTCGCCGTCGTCGTCGATGAACGGCAGCTGCCCCTTGGGCGAAGCTGGCGGCATCGCCCGCTCCTTCCGGTAGGGCAGTCCTGCCATTTTCAGCTGCACCTCCGTCTTGGTGACGAAGGGGCTGATTTCCGGCAAGCCGAAGCCGATGCCAAAGCCGTAAAGCGTGATCATGCTCTTGCTCCTGATCCCCGAAACAGTTGTTGGAACCTACCGACCGGCTGCTGCCACCATGGTGGCAGCAGCCGTGATATCCTGCGCGAAACGGGCCCCGTGCCAGGCGCGGCCCATGACGTGACAAACCACGGCGTTCGCAGCTCCGAGCAGCGAGCGCGCCGCGAGAGTGACGATCGCGAGACGGAGGTCGACGAACATGAGATCGAACGCGCCGAGACGGCCAAGAGCACGGCCAAGAGTGAAGGTTTGCAGCAAGGCCTGCACCCGCCACAGCGGGCTCGCCTGGCCGAAGGTGGTGGGAAGCATCATGGACAAATCCTCTTCATTCGAAGTGTTGTCCCGGTATAGAACTCCCCTGCTGCCAACATCCTGTCAGCATCCGCGCGCCGGTTTTTAAACGGTGCCAAATCGGAAGACGTGTCATGAGACGTGCCGACCGGCTGTTTCAGATCATCCAGGTGCTTCGGCGCAGCCGCAAACCGTTGACGGCGGACGCGATCGCGGCCGAGCTCGAAACCTCCAAGCGCACCGTCTATCGGGACATCGCCACGCTGATCGGCCAGCGCGTGCCGATCCGCGGCGAAGCTGGCATGGGCTATATCCTCGAAAAGGGCTTTGACCTGCCGCCTTTGATGCTGACGCCCGATGAGATCGAGGCGGCGGTGCTGGGCGCGCAATGGGTTGCCGGCCACGCCGACACGGCGCTGGCGCGCGCCGCCGAGGATCTGATGGCGAAGATTGCCGACACCGTGCCCGAGCGCCTGCGTCCTTTCGTGCTGGAGCCGGCAAGCCGTGCGCGACCGAGCTGGAATCGCGAACCCGATCGCATGGACATGGTGCGCACGCGCACGCAGATCCATGAGGGCAAGAAGATCACGCTGCGCTATCGCGACGAACAGGGCCGCGACAGCCAGCGCACGATCTGGCCGATTGCAGTCGGTTATCTCGAGGCCGTGCGGCTGCTCGCAGCCTGGTGCGAGCTGCGCAGCGATTTCCGCAGCTTCCGCACCGACCGCGTGGTAGATGCGACCTATCTCGACGAGAGATATCCGGAGCGGCGCGACGTGCTGCGCGCCAAGTGGCGGCAGAGCCTGGTCTGGGGTCCTCCGAAGGACAATTGAGCGACATGGACCAGAATTCCGCGACCGACCTATCGCAGCTCTGCCAGGCTTGCGGCGCCTGCTGCGCCTATTCGGCGAACTGGCCGCGCTTCTCGATCGAGAGCGAGGAGGAGCTCGCAGCTATCCCGCAAGCCTTCGTCAACGATCGGCAATCGGGCATGCGCTGCGACGGCAACCGTTGTTCGGCGCTGAAAGGGAAGATCGGGGATGCGACCGCCTGCGGCGTCTATGCCGTGCGGCCGGAGGTGTGCCGCACCTGCATGCCCGGCGATGCCGAATGCGCGATGGCGCGGCGGAAGTTCGGACTGCCGGTGATCGAGACGATAACTTAAGCCGGGACGGCTTCCGCGAGATCGTCGTCGAGCTCGTCCTCGAGCGGCGCAAGCACCGAGAGCGGTTTGGTCGACAGCGTAATCGGCTTGCGGCTGCCCGACAGCGACGGCGATGCCTTCGCCGTGCTTTCACGCGACAGCGCGTAAAGCGTGGAGCCGACGCGTCCCCCGCTCTCGATCAGTTCGCGCTCCGTGCAGCTCGCCGCGATTGCGATCGCCAGCGAATGCAGATGGCTGCGGCGGTAGCAAAACAGGGCCAGCCTGGCGCGGGCCTCGGGGGCAACACTCTCAACCAGCCTCGGCAGGCCGCTTTCGCTGGCGCGATACATCTCGCCAAGGAGCTCGTCGCGGACCGGGCAGAAATCGCTTTCGTAGGCGTCTCGGCTTGAAAACATTGCGATTCTCCTCGTATGCCGAAGATGCCGCGCAATCCTCTAACGAAAGGTTAACCACACGGGCCTGTAGTGTCCCGGGGTCTTTCCCCCGATTTGCGAATCGGAACGCCGCCGAAGCCTGCGAGCTCAGTTCGCCGCCATGAAGATCGACAGCCCAAAACCGGTGAGGTGGTGCAGCGCCTGGTCGACGCCGATCAGGGTCCAGAACCAGGGGTGCTCCTGGTTGACGCCGAAATTGGCCGAGACCAACCCCTTGGCCCGATCGACCGTGATGTGGATCGCGAAATCAATCAGGGCGACGAACCAGAATTTTGGCGCAACTATCAGGATCAGCGGCAGCGCAACCGCAAGGTGAACCAGGCAATGCACCAGGAGCGGCAGAGCCCAGCCATGCTTCTGGTCCTTGCCATGCGCCATCCAGGCGGTCTGCAGGACGAAGTCGGCGATGATGTGCTTGAAGGTGAGCAGCAGCATCCAGCCAATGAGCGCTTCGACCGGAACCGCCGATGACATGGGTGGAAACGACAAAGCTGGACGCCCTCATTGAACGTGGAAGAAAAAATGGAGCGTTCAGTGCGACTTCTTCTTGGGTCCGGCCAAATCGCCGAGATCGCGCTTTTATGACATCTCTCGCGGTGGAATGCACCCCGGAAGGAACCGGAAAATCGCAAGGTTTGGCGCAACGTCGATGAGGACCGCCGCCGCCGCCCCCTCGCGGTAACGTTACCCGCGGCTCGAAATTTGCATTCTGCCGCCAGAGAGCTATCATCCTCAGGCAGAGGATTATCGTATTTTTTTCAGACGCTTACGAATTTTCGAGCGGCCTTTGCCGGCAAGCCGGCCGCCGCCATGCAAGGATAAGGCCGGCCATGAGTGCTGAAGGCCAGATGTCATCGCCCGAGCAGTCCCCGCCGTCGCGCCCGAAGGTCATCAAGACCAATCAGCAGCAGGTCGTGCTGTATGTCGTGCTGACCTTGATCCTGTCGCTGGCCACCGTCTGGGGCGGCCGGGCCATGCTGCGCAATTCGGAGACCCTGATCTTTGCCGTCGGCGATGCCAACAGCGACGAGGCGCGTTTCGCCAACAAGCTCGCCGCCGTGCTCAAGAACAATGCCTCCCGGTTCCGGATCAAGATCGTCAACAATCCTGACAACGCCAAAGCGATTGCCCAATTCGACCGCAAGCAGGCCGATCTCGCCATCCTGCGCACCGACGGCAAGGTGCCGCCGCGGGCGCGCGCGCTCGCCATCCTCGAGCATGATCTCGTGCTGCTGCTCGGCCCCGGCAACAAGAAGGTCAAGTCGCTCGCGGAATTGAAAAAGAAGAAGGTCGCGGTGCTCGCCGAGAACGACAATTCGCTCGCCTTCGTCCGCAGCATCCTCGACGTCCCCGACACGCCGGACGCTGCGGCACGCGTGCAGATGGCCCCGCAGGGCGTAACGCTGGACAAGCTGCTGGCGCCCGCTAGCGGCTATTCCGCGGTGATCGCCATCGTCCACGCCTCCAAGGCGGTGCGCGACAAGGCCTATGAGCAGGTCGCCAAGCGCGGCGGCTTCACATTGAACGCGATCGACGAGGCCAAGGCGCTGGCGCGCAAGATTCCCGGCATTTCCGAGGAGACCTTGACCGCGGGCACGCTGTCGGCCTCGCCGGAGATTCCCGACGACGATCTCGATACGATCGGGCTCGAATGGCTGCTGGTCGCACAGTCGAAGATGTCGTTGTCCACCGCAGGCGACCTCGCGCGCATCGTCTACGAGAACAAGTCCGAGCTCGGCCTCGAAAGTGGATTCGCCACCCGGATCGAGCCGGCTTCCGTCGACAAGGACGCCTTCGTCATGGCGCACCAGGGCGCGGCCGACTACATCAACGATGACACCAAGTCGTTTATGGATAAATACAGCGACATGATGTATCTGGGCGCCGGCGCGCTCAGCGTCATCGGCTCGATCTTCGCGGCAATTTACGCCAAGGTCACCAGGATCGCACCGGAGAAGGCCAGCGAGCTCTCCACGGCCATCCTCGATGTCGGCGAGCGCGTCGAGCATGCCCATTCGCTCGATGAGCTCGAGTGCCTGGCAGACGAGCTCGAAGCGATCCTGCGCAGAGCCGTGGTGGGATTAAGAGACGGCACGATCAGTACCGACGGGCTCGATACGTTCAAGCTCGGCTATGAATTCGTCCGCGACGAGATCGGCATGCGGCGCGAGCATTTGAAGCGGCACGCAGGCGATGCCGAGAAGCACGCTAGCGAGGCCTCGGCGCGCGAAGCCGCTGCACATGACGACACCAACGTGGTGGTGGTGAAGACCGCACACAGTGCGTGAGGCCTGACCTCGCACGCAGCGCAGGGAACCTGCGCGCGCGACGGCGTCGCGCATCGGGAACTGACTTGACCTGCAACCGTTGATGCTCCGCGCAACCGGAGATCGGCCATGCGTGCACTGCTCATCATCATCCTGCTCGCGATGCTCGCTGGCGTCGGGTATTTCGCCTACTCCGCCCTGTCCGCCGACGGTGAGCCGATTCCGACGGAAGGTTACATTGCGCTCGCGCTGGGCGCGGGCTTCTCGGTGATCGTCGGCGTCGGGCTCATGGCGCTGCTGTTCTTCTCGAGCCGCCGCGGCTACGACGAGCCGCCGCATTTCAAGTAACGGTCTCCTCCATTTCGGCCCATGATTGCGGCTTGCAAGGCAGGCCGCGATAATGCTGTCAGCGTCCGATCGTTGACGGCCCCCGTCCGCGCAGGCACTTTGGCGCGACCGTCCCAACCGGGACCGGCATTCCAGCCAAGACCGGACCTCAATCCCGTATGTCTAAGCCGTTGATTCCCCCTCTGGCGAAATTCGTGGCCGCGACGGCCGGCCGGAACATGACCACGGCGGCCTATGTCGCGGTCACGGTCGGCGTCGTGACCATGATGCTGTTGACGGTCAACCCGGCCTATGAAACCGCGCATCACTGGGCGAACGCCGTGCTGTGGGCGTGCCTGGCCTATTTCGTGTTCGAATGGCTGGTCCGGTTGCGCCACATGGCAAGACAGCAGCGACTGGGGCTCTACGTGCTGTCCTCGAGCGGACTGGTCGATGCGATCGGGGCGTTGGCGGTGCCCGTCGCGCTGGTGCTGGGTGTCGAACCCAAGACGGCATGGCTCCTCAGCGTACTCTGGGTGCTGAAGGTCGTGCCGGGCATTCCGGGCCTGCGCCAGCTTCGCCGCGTGCTGGTACTGGAATCGGGACCGTTGCTCAGCGTGCTCGTGATCTTCCTGATGGTGGTGTTCCTCGCCTCCGTTGCTGAATATTTCCTCGAGCGCGACGTGCAGCCCCAGACCTTCGGCAGCGTGCCGTCGGCACTATGGTGGGCGGTGGTGACGCTGACGACGACGGGCTATGGCGACGTCGTGCCGGTGACGCCGCTCGGGCGGATGGTAGCAGCGTTGGTGATGATCTCCGGCCTTGGGGTGTTCGGCCTGTGGACCGGTATTCTGGCGACTGGCTTCGCCGCCGAGACGCGGCGCGACAATTTCCTCAAGACCTGGGAGACCGTCAGCAAGGTGCCGTTCTTTGCCGCTCTCGGACCGTCCGCGATCGCCGACGTCACCCATATGCTGCGCACCATGGATTTGCCCGCCCGCACCATGATCATCAGGAAGGGCGCGCAGGGCGACTGCATGTATTTCATCGCCTCCGGCGAGGTCGAGGTCGATCTGCCCGGCAAGAAGGTGGCGCTCGGCGAAGGCGCATTCTTCGGCGAGATGGCGCTGCTCGGCAACAACGTGCGCGGTGCCAACGTCACGACCGTCAAGGTCTCGCGGCTGCTCGTGCTCGACCTCGTCGATTTCCGCGTGCTGATGGCGCGGCATCCCGATCTCGCCGAGACCATTGATGCCGAAGCCAAACGCCGCGCACTCGAAAACAAGTAGATGGAGACGGCAATGTCGGATGCGGCCGAGACCGCCAGCACGCCCCTGCTCGACATCGACGGCGCGCGTGCCACCGTACGCCTCAACCGTCCCAGGCATCTCAACCGGTTGCAGGCTGAAGATCTCGCCGAGCTCTTGAAACTGTTCGACCGGATCGAGGCCGATCCCGCGATCCGCGTGCTGGTGCTGACCGGCACCGGGCGCGCCTTCTCCGCCGGCTACGATCTCAATTCGGTGGCCGAGCGCGCAGTGAGCGCCAGCGAGCAGCAGAGCGCGGGCTCGGCGTTCGAGGTGGTCGTCAACCGCCTGGAGGATCTCGGCGTGCCCACGATCTGCCGACTCAACGGCGGCGTCTATGGCGGCTCGACCGATCTTGCGCTCGCCTGCGACTTCCGTATCGGCGCCGACACCGCCGAGATGTTCATGCCTGCTGCACGGCTGGGACTTCACTACTACACCAGCGGCATCAAGCGTTATGTGACGCGGCTCGGCGTCGACAACGCCAAGATGTTGTTCCTGACCGCGCAGAAGATTACCGCGCCGGAGATGCTGCGCATCGGCTATCTCACCGCTATGGTGGCATCAGAGCTTCTCGACGAGGAAGTCGACAAGCTCGCCAATATCCTCGCTGGCAACGCGCCGATCGCGATGCGCGGCATGAAGCGCGCCATCAACGAATTCGCCCGCGGCGCGCTCGATGAAGAGGCCGCCGACCAGCGTCACCGCGAGAGCATGCGCGGCGACGAGATCAAGGAAGGCATCAAGGCCTTCGCGGAAAAACGGCCGCCGCGGTTTTGACTTCGGCAAAATCGGCAACCACGATCTCGCGCCACGACCGCTTCCTGTGATTATGGATGCCGGGCTCGCGCTTGGCGCGCACGGGACGACGAGTTGAGATTGAGGCGCAACTGCCTCCCACACGTCGTTGCGAGCGCAGCGAAGCAATCCAGATTGTCGCCGCGCAAAGACTCTGGATTGCTTCGCTGCGCTCGCAATGACGGAGAAGAGATGGTGACGCCACCCTCATGCAGATAACCGCTGCTCGCCGTCGGAACGTCGCGTGACGCCGCATCGCGACGCGCAAAACCTAAAGGCCGGCCCGCCCCTCTCTCCCCACGAAACAGTACAGAAACACGATTCCTGCCAGCGCGAATGAACGCGTTTCGCGGTCATGCCGACCGAGATGCAGGGACACAACAATGGCTTCGTGCCACACTGGAGAGAAGAGAATGTTTCGCAAGCTTGCACTTGGTCTCGTCGCCGCCGGTTCGCTCGGCGTTGCCGCCGTTGCGCCCAGCGCCGCGTCGGCCCACGGCTTCCATCATCACTGGGGTCCGGGCTGGGGCTGGGGCTATGGCGGCCTCTATGTCAACACTGGCGTGAGCGGCTGCTACCAGGAGCGCGTGGTGCCCACCCGCCACGGCCCGCGCGTGCGCATCGTGAACGTCTGCGCGTACGGCATCTACTAAGCGACAGCGTCCGGCAACGAAGCCCCGATCTTGGCGATCGGGGCTTTCGTCGTCTGCAACTCACTCGTCCACGAACCTCACGGTGTCAGCCAGGCTTGCCCGCGAAGTGCGGTAGCTGTTGACCTTGTGGGCGTGGTCGGCATAGCCGAACGAGATGCCGCAGACGACCCGGCGATCGTCGGGCAGGTCGAAATGCCGGCGGATCAGGCCGGAATGGCGCGCCAGCGCAGCCTGCGGAATCGTGCCGAGCCCGAGTGCCTGCGCGGCCAGCATGAAATTAGAGACGTATGCGCCGCAATCGATCGCTCCGTAGATGCCGAGCGGCTCGTCGGTATGGATGATCGCGACATGCGGCGCGCCGAAGAAGTTGTAGTTCTCCAGCGCCTGTTTTGCGTAGGCGGCCTTGTCGCCGCGGGCGATACCCAGCGTGTTGTAGAGTTGAAAGCCGCTCTCGCGGCGGCGCTCCAGATACACGCCGACATATTCGCGCGGCGGGGTGAAGTCGTAGTCATTGCCGATGCCGCCTGACGCCTCCTCGTAGATCGCCTTGCGGAAGCGTTCCTTGGCCTCGCCGCTGGCAATGACGACCTGCCAGGGCTGACTATTGCACCAGGACGCGGTGCGCTGCGCCGTCGTCAGGACATGCGCGATGGTCGCGCGATCGACCTCCTTCGGCAGGAAGGCGCGAACGGAATAGCGCTCATTGAGGAGCTCTTCGAGCACGCCAATGCGGTTCTGGTTCTGACTCACTGCGACATCCATGGACTAACTCTCGTTGTTCGGCGTTCGTAGGGTGGGCAAAGGCGCGCAGCGCCGTGCCCACCAACGGCGCGCCCCCGCGCCGATGCATATAGTGGGCACGCTTCGCTCTGCCCACCCTACAATCTTCGCGCCGCACCGCGTCCGGGGTACGAGATCATCGCCCCTTGGTCGGAATCTTGTTATACGGCACGTCCTTGTCGACGCGGATGTCACCGGGCAAGCCCAGCACGCGCTCGGCGATGATGTTGCGCAAGATCTCGTCGGTGCCACCGGCAATGCGCATCGAGGGCGAGGACAACAGCATCTGCTGGAACTGGCCGTGAACCGTCTCTTCATCGGCGCCAGTGAGAACGCCGGCCGCACCTTGCAGGTCCATCGCGTAGGCCGCGATGTCCTGCAGCATCACGCCCGACACCAACTTGCCGATGGAGTTTTCCGGGCCCGGACGCTCGCCTTTCGAAAGCGCCGAGATGGCGCGATAGCTGGTATATTTCAGCCCGTTCGATTTCACCGCCCAGCTCGCAAGTTTCGAGCGCACGGCGGGATCGTCGATCGCAAGGCCATCCTCCAGCATCAGGTTTGAGCAAAATTCGAACATCTCGGGCACGCCGGTCGCAAGCCGCGAGCCGATCGACATGCGCTCGTTCATCAGCGTGGTCAGCGACACGTTCCAGCCGTCGCCGACGGCGCCCAAGCGCTGGCTGTCAGGGATCACCACATCGGTGAAATAGACCTCGTTGAACTCCTGCATGCCGTTGGCCTGCTTGATCGGCCGCACCTCGACGCCAGGACTCTTCATGCTGAGGAAGAACATGGTGAGGCCCTTGTGCTTGGGCACGTTGGGATCGGTCCGCGCGATCAGGAGCCCATAGTCCGAATAGTGCGCGCCAGAGGTCCAGATCTTCTGGCCGTTGACGACCCAGTCGTCGCCCTTCTTCTCCGCGCGGGTGCGAAGCCCAGCGACGTCGGAGCCGGCTGACGGCTCGGAGAAGAGCTGGCACCAGATCTCCTCGCCAGAGGCGAGCTTCGGCAGATAACGGCGCTTGGCCTCCTCGCTGCCCCAGGCCATCACGGTCGGGCCGCACATGCCTTCGCCGATCTGGAACGGCTGCGTCAGCTTGCCGTAGACGCCCTCTTCCTGCTGCCAGATCACCCGCTCGATCGGCGTCGCGCCACGGCCGCCATATTCCCTCGGCCAGTGCAGGCAGGCCCAGCCCGCCTCTGACTTCCTCTTCTGCCAGGCCTTGCCGACCTCGACCATGTCGTGTTTCGCAAGCCGGATGCGACCGAGCGAGGATTTCGACAACTCCTCCTCGAACTCCTTTGGCGCGTTGGTGGCGACCCATTTGCGGGCGGTTGCGCGAAACTCGGATTCCTGCGGCGTGTCGTCGAAATTCATTCTCGAACTCTCCTCTCTCGTGCCCCGGACGCGGCGCAGCGCCTAAGCGGTGCGCTGCAGAGCCGGGGCCCATGGCGGCTTCTAGGTCCGGGCTCTACGAAGCAGCACTTCGTGCTGCATCGCGTCCGGGACACGAATTCATCTTCCCTTCGTCGGGATCTTGTTGAACGGCACGTCCTTGTCGACGCGGATGTCGCCGGGCAGGCCCAGCACACGCTCCGCAATGATGTTGCGCATGATCTCGTCCGTGCCGCCCTCGACTCGGGTGCCGGGCGCACGTAGCAGCATGGCCTGGAAGCGGCCTGCGACCTCGGCATCCTCGGGGCTGCTGACGACGCCGGCCGCGCCTTGCAGGTCGAGCGCGTACATCGCGACCTCCTGGATCATCGAGCCTGCCACCAGCTTGCCGATGGAGTTTTCCGGCCCGGGGCGCTCGCCGCGCGACAATGCGGAGATCGCGCGCATGCTGGTGTATTTCAAGCCGCTCGCCTTCACCGCGTAGTTTGCAAGCTTCGAGCGCACGCTGCGGTCTTCGATCGCAGGACCGTTATCGAGCACCAGGCTCGCGCAATAGTCGAACAGCTCCGGAAAACCGGTGGCAACGCCCGCGCCGATCGACATCCGTTCGTTCATCAGCGTGGTCAGCGAGACGTTCCAGCCGTCATTGACCTCCCCGAGACGCTGGTGATCGGGAATGCGGACGTTGGTGAAATAGACTTCGTTGAAATCGGAATTCCCGTTAGCCTGCTTGATCGGCCGCACCTCGACGCCCGGGCTCTTCATGTCCAGGAAGAACATGGTGAGGCCCTTGTGCTTGGGCACGTTGGGATCGGTGCGGGTGAGCAGGATGCCGTAGTCGGAATAATGCGCACCTGAGGTCCAGATCTTCTGACCGTTGATCACCCACTCGTCGCCGTCCTTCTCGGCGCGAGTCCGCAGGCCCGCAACGTCGGAGCCGCCCGCCGGCTCGGAGAACAGCTGGCACCAGATCTTCTCGCCGGAGGCCAGCGGCGGCAGATAGTTGCGCTTATGCTCCTCGCGCGCAAACGCCATCATGGTCGGCCCGCACATGCCGTGGCCGATGATGAACATCGCCGAGAGCTTGCCGAACACGCCCTCCTCCTGCTGCCAGATCACGCGCTCGATCGGCGAGGCGCCGCGGCCGCCATAATCCTTCGGCCAATGCAGGCAGGCCCAGCCCGCATCAGCTTTCTTCTTCTGCCAGGCTTTTGCGACCTCCAGGATGTCAGCGTTGCTGAGCTGCGTGCGGCCGAGCGAGGATTTACGCAGCTCGTCCTCATACTGCTTCGGGGCATTCGCGGCGATCCAGGCGCGTGCGGTGGCGCGGAACGCGGCTTCCTGCGGGGTGTCGTCGAAGTTCATGACGCTTCTCTTGTCCTTCGTAGGGTGGGTTAGCCCTGCGGCTGCGCGAAGCGCAGTCCGCTAGGCGTAACCCACCTCTTTGGTTTCCGCGGGAACAGAAGTGGCGGGTTACGCTTCGCTAACCCACCCTACGAATCCCTCGCTTACGCCGCGTTCTTCCTGCGCATGCGGTCGATGAGCTGATCTTCCCAATACGACAGGCTGCCGAGCCCAAGTGCGAGCGCATTGGCGCGGCGGTAGTACATGTGGCAGTCGAACTCCCAGGTGAAGCCCATGCCGCCATGGACCTGGATGTTGTTCTTGGCGCAGTGCTGGAACGCCTGCGTCGCGCTGATGCGCGCGGCGGCAGCGGCCTCTGGCAACTCCGCGGCATCGGTCGAGAGCGCCCAGGCGCCGTAATAGCTGTTGGAGCGCGCCAGCGTGGCCGAGACATACATGTCCGCGAGCATGTGCTTGATAGCCTGGAATGAGCCGATCGGACGGCCGAACGCGATGCGGTCGAGCGCGTAGTCGCGCCCCATCTCCAGTGCGCGATCGGCACCGCCAACCTGCTCGAAGGCTGTGAGCACCGCGGCGCGGTCAAGCACCTGAGCCAGGATGCTCCAGCCTTCTCCGGCCGCGCCCAGCGGTTCAGCCTTGCAGTTCTTGAAGGTGAGCTCGGCCTGCCCGCGCGTGGGATCGAGATTGGTGAGGCTCTTGGCCTCCACGCCGCCGGCTTTGAGATCGACGAGGAACAACGAGATATCGCTATCACGGCCGCTCGATCCCGTGCGTGCGGCGACAACGGCGAAGTTGGCGACCGCACCATCGGGAACCGGCTTCTTGACGCCGTTGAGGGTGCCTCCGGAGGCGCTGAGTTTAACATTGGCCGGCGACGGATTGCCCTTGCCCTCGAACAGCGCCAACGTGCCGATCGCCTCGCCCGAAGCGATCGCCGGCAGCCATTTTGTCTTCTGCGCGTCACTGCCCGCGATCAGCAGCGCCTCGGCGGCGAGGTAGACGGTGGAAGAGAACGGCACCGGCGCATTCGCGCGCCCCATCTCCTCGGCGATCACGCAAAGCTCGAGATGGCCGGCGCCCGCGCCGCCGAATTTTTCGGGGATCGCGACGCCGAGGAAGCCCATTTCGGCGAGGCCTTTCCACAGGTCCTTGTCGTAAGGCGCCTTGCCATCGAGCACGACCCGCACCGCCTTGGGCGAGCATTTTTCGCTGAGGAATTTGCGCGCCTGGTCGCGGAGCTGTTTCTGATCGTCGGAGAAATCGAAGTTCATGGCGGCTTACCTTTTTTCGTTGTCATTTATTTTTGTGCCGTCAGTCCGGGATGGGCCGGAATGACGAGGTGAGAGAGCCGAGTCTTCATCGCAGCACGATCACGCCTTCATCCGGCTTCTCGGCATACAGCCGCTCCACCAGTGCGGCGCGTCGCTCGAGGCCAGCGCGCTGGTTGATGTAGCCCTTGTCTGTCAGTTCGTTGCCGTCGATCGAGGGCGGCTCGACCATCAGCATGGCGCGCGCGATCATGCGGCTGCTCGCGCCTTCGCATTCCCTGTTGTGTGCCTCCAGCCCGCGCCTGAAGCAGGCGATCACCTCGGGGTGCTTCACGGCATCCTCAAAGCTCAGCTCGGAATTGCCGACGAGTTGGCGACAGGCATGCAGGTTCGGCCAGGCAAGCAGGCCAATGGAGCAACGATCCTGTCCGGCGACCAGCGCATCATGCACGACCGGCGTCGCGGCGGCGATCGCATCGGTGCGGAGCGAGCCGACATGCACGAAGGTGCCAGTCGTGAGCTTGAAATCCTCGACCACTCGGCCGGCAAAGATGATGCCCTGCACGGGATCCTCATCGTCGACGAAGATGCCGGCATCGCCGATGCAGTAAAAACCTTCCTCGTCGAACATCTTCCTGGTCAGCTCGGCCTGGCCGAAATAGCCGGGCGTGACGTTGACACCGCGCAGGCGCAATTCGTATTTCGAGCCGCACGGCACCATCTTCAATTCGACGCCGGGGAACGGCAGGCCAATCAGGCCGACACGCTCGGTGTCCCAATAGGTGCCGGTCGAGGTCGGTGCGGTCTCGGTCGAACCCCAGCCGGTGTAGAACACGATGCGTTCGCCGGTGGTTTTCACCGCCAGCGCCTGCATGCGGTCGTAGAGGTCGTCCGGGAGCCGCGCCCCGCCATAGGCCATGATCGAGAGGTTCTTGAAGAACGAGCGACAAAGCGCGTCGTCCTTCTCCATCGCCGCGGCAAGCGCCGCATAGCCGGCCGGAACGTTGGCGTAATAGGTCGGCGAGATCTCGCACAGATTGCGCAGCGTTTCCTCGAACTGGCCCGGCATCGGCCGTCCGTCGTCGATATAGAGCGTGCCGCCATCGACCAGGATCGGATGGAACGCGGCATTGCCGCCCATGGTGTGATTCCAGGGCATCCAGTCGAGCATGGTTGGCAGCGGGCCTCCGGGCGTGCGCGGACGGACCTGCATCATCATCGCCGCGTTCGCGCACATCATCGCTTGCGTGTTGATGACCGCCTTGGGCATGCCGGTCGAGCCGGAGGTGAACAGGAGCTTACCGACAGTCTGTGGCGCAATCTTCGCGATCGACGCGTCGACATCGTGCGTCACTGGCGTTGCCGCGAACTCAGCGAAACTGACGCTCTTGATGTCCTCGCAGGCGCGAGCGACGTGAACAACAGTGACACCGGTGAGGTCGATCGCCCTGAGCGCCTTCTCGAAAGTCGGACCATCCTGCACCATCACGACGGCCGGCTTGATCAGGTCGAAGAGATACTTCAGCTTGACGTGATCGTGGCTCATCAAGGAGTAGGCCGGCGACACCGGCGCCGCGGGAGAGCGCGCCTGCATCGCAGCCTGCGTCATCAGCGCGTGCTCGATCGAATTGCCGGAGAGAATCGCAACCGGCCGTCCGTCGAGACCGAGATTGAGCAAGCCTTGCGTCAGCGCATCCACCGTCCGCTTGGCTTCACCGTAGGACACCTTGCGCCACGCGCGATCCGGGCCGCCACGCTGCGCGAGCCAGATGCGCTCGGGCGCTTGCCTCGCCCATTTCGCCAGCGAGGCGGGAATGTGCGTTTCGTAAGACTGCAGCGGAATGCGCGACTTCAGCACCACCGTGCCATCTGCGCGCCGCTCGACGTCGATGTCGCGCGGCAGCCATTCGATCTTGCGAAAGGCAGGCTTCGCCATCACCGTCGCCACGCTCCCACTCATTTTGCGTCTCCCGGAATTAACGTCCTTTGCGGATCATTCTCGTTCAGCGCTTGATATAGACAGGCTTTCGCTTGTCGAGGAAGTGAACTTCCTGCATCGACGGCATGAGTGCCGATTGCTGTATACTCTCCCCTTGCGAGAGAGGGCAGGTATGTCCCTGGCCAGGAATTCGCTTGGGTGAGGGGCCTGTCTCCGCGGACAGAACCCCTCATCCGGCGTCATAGCCGATGCGAAGCATCGGCGTTCTTTTAGGGACAGCGGCGGAGCATCGCTTACCGCGGCGCCATGCGGATGGCGCCGTCGAGGCGGATGGTCTCGCCGTTGAGCATCGCATTCTCGACGATATGCACGGCGAGCGCGCCGTATTCGGCGGCGTCCCCAAGACGCGAGGGATGCGGGACCTGGGCGCCCAGACTCTTGCGCGCCTCTTCGTTCAGACCCATCAGCAGCGGCGTGAAGAACAGGCCGGGCGCGATGGTGTTGACGCGGATCTTCTGGCTGGCGAGATCGCGCGCTGCCGGCAACGTCAGGCCGACGACGCCGCCTTTTGAGGCCGAATAAGCGATCTGACCGATCTGGCCCTCATAGGCCGCGACCGACGCGGTGTTGATGATGACGCCGCGCTCCTCACCGATCGGCTCTGCCGTGACGAGGCGCTCTGCAAACAGGCGCAGGCAGTTGAAGGTGCCGATCAGGTTGACATTGATGATGCGCGCGAACTTTTCCAGCGGATAGATGCCGTCACGGCCGACGATGCGCTGCGAGCCGCCGACGCCGGCGCAGTTCATCAGCACGCGAGCGACCCCATGTGCTGCTTCCGCCCTTGCGATCGCGGCCTTGATCTGCTCCTCGCTGGTGACGTCAGCATGAAGCGCGACGCCCTTCACCTCGGCCGCGACCTTCTCGGCGTTCTCCTTGCTCTGGTCGATCACGCCGATCTTGGCGCCCTTGGCCGCCATGGCGCGGGCGGTCGCGGCGCCTAAGCCCGAACCACCGCCGGTGATGAGAACGGCTACGTCATTCAACTGCATTGCTGGTACCTCTCCTTGGGCGTTTCTTCTCTGGACTTGAACGTCTCTGGATTTGAATGTTTTGGGCCGATTATCCGGCCGCGGCAGCTTCCTCGGCTTGCGCGAGGATGCCGCCGCAGATCAGCGTTTCCATGTGCTTGATATATTGCCGGCAGACTTCGTCGGTGACCGGGCCGACGCCGGTCGCGCGAGACATCGCGTGCCGGCCGAAGAACAGGTGATCGCAGGCGCCGATCAGGCTGGTGTAGAACAGCACGGGATCGGTGATACGAAACTCGCCGCGGCTGACGCCCTCGGCAAGCAGGCGGCGATGGAAATCGAGCAGCGGCGCGACGAAGAACTTTGAGACCTCGTCGGCGGACTCCGCCGTGCTCTCATGCAAGAGATAGTGGATCAGCCGGTTCATGTAGGGGAACCGGTGATAGGCGCGGATGATGCCGCCGATATGCAGCTTGAGCTTTGCGGTCGGCGTGATCGGCTGCACCAGAAGATATTCGAGGTTTGACAGCTCGGTCGCGGCATCGCGCGCGAGCAGCGCCAGCAAGAGGCCGTCCTTATTGCCGAAGTGATATTTGACCAGCGCCGCGTTGGCGCCCGACTTCTGCGCGATGTCGCTGAGCGAAATTTCGATCGAGGAGCGTTCGATCATCAGCTCGCTCGCGGCCACCAGCAGTTTCTCTGCCGTGGAATTTTTGCCGCTCGGAAGCCTGTTCGGTACGCTGGTAGTCACGGAGATCCCTGTCTCGTCGCACGAAGGGCCGCAGATAAGCGCAAGCGGCGCCTCCCCACAAGAGTTAATTGATCGATTGACTAAATCATCATCGACCCCTTTAATCCGCCCCCGACAACAAACCATTCAGAAGAATTCAGGGAGAAACCGACATGGCCGAGGCTTACATCGTCGCCGCTGCGCGGACCGCCGGCGGGCGCAAGGGGGGCCGCCTCGCCGGCTGGCATCCGGCCGATCTCGCCGCAAAAGTGCTGGATGAGCTGGTCGATCGCGCCAAGGTCGACCCGGCCCAGGTCGAGGACGTGATCATGGGCTGCGTGATGCAGGTCGGGGAGCAGTCCAACAACGTCGCGCGCAACGCGATCATGGCCTCGAAACTGCCGGAGAGCGTGCCGGGCACCTCGATCGACCGGCAGTGCGGCTCCTCGCAGCAGGCGCTACATTTTGCGGCCCAGGCCGTGATGTCCGGCGCAATGGACGTCGTAATTGCGGCCGGCGTGGAATCGATGACCCGCGTGCCGATGGGCCTGTCCTCGCAGCTCGCGGCCAAGAACGGCTTTGGCCACTACAAGAGCCCGGGCATCGAGCAGCGCTATCCGAACATCGTGTTCAGCCAGTTCACCGGCGCGGAGATGATGGCCGAGAAGTACGCCCTCTCCAAGGATGAGCTCGACGAGTATTCCTACAACAGCCATCAGCGAGCGATTGCGGCGACGCAAGGAGGCCATTTCAAGGACGAGATCGTGCCGCTCGAGATCACCCGCGCCGACGGCTCGACGGACACCCACCATATCGACGAAGGCATCCGCTTCGACGCCAGCCTCGATGGCATCAAGAGCGTCAAGCTGATCGCCGAGAACGGCAAGCTGTCGGCGGCGAGCGCCAGCCAGATCTGCGACGGCGCGTCCGGCGTCATGGTCGTGAACGAGCGAGGCCTCAAGTCGCTCGGCGTCAAGCCGCTCGCGCGCGTGCATCACATGACCATGATGGGCGGCGATCCCGTCATCATGCTCGAGGCGCCGCTGCACGCGACCAAGCGCGCGCTGGAGAAGGCCGGCATGGCAATTGGCGACATCGACCTGTTCGAGGTCAACGAAGCCTTTGCCTCGGTACCGACGGCGTGGCTGAAGACAACCGGCGCCGATCCGGGCCGCCTCAACGTCAATGGCGGCGCGATCGCACTCGGCCATCCCCTCGGCGGCTCCGGCACCAAGCTGATGACGACGCTGGTCCATGCGCTGAAGCAGCGCGGCAAGCGCTACGGCCTCCAGACCATGTGCGAAGGCGGCGGCATGGCGAACGTGACGATCGTGGAGCGATTGTAAGCCGCGGCCACACAAACGGTGTCGTCCCGGCGAAAGCCGGGACCCACACCGCGCAATCTATCGATCTTGGTTGGTCGCAGTACCGAATGACGATCCTCCGCCAAACTACGCCCTGTGGCTATGGATCCCGGCCCCCGTGCGCAATTGCGCACTAGGCCGGGATGACTACGTAATTTGCTGCGAGATCTCGATGACCCACCCCTCCGTCTACGCCCGCACCACGCCGAACAAGATCGCCTACCAGATGGCCGGAACCGGCAAGGCGATCACCTATCGCGAGCTCGACGAGCTCTCGAACCAGGGCGCGCAGCTGTTTCGCTCGCTGGGACTGAAGGCCGGCGATCACGTCGCGCTGTTGATGGAGAACCGCCTCGCCTTCATGGAGATTTGCTGGGCCGCGCAGCGCAGCGGTCTCTATTACACCGCGATCAGCCGCTATCTGAAGCAGGACGAGATCGACTACATCATCGGCGATTGCGGCGCCAAGGTCGTCGTCACCACGCCGAAATGCGCCGACCAGATCAAGGGGTTGATCAAGGGCGCACCGGGCGAGCCGATCTTCTACATGATGGACGAGCCGCTGGCCGGCTTCCGCTCCTACGACAAGGAAGCCGCGGCGCAGCCGGTGACGCCGATCGCGGACGAGGTCGCCGGCTATGACATGCTGTATTCGTCGGGCACGACGGGCCGCCCCAAGGGCATCAAGAAGGTCTTTGAGGGCAACCGCATCGATGCGCCGAACGCCTTCCTGCGCGTGCTCTGCGCCGACATGTGCGGCATGAATGCCGGGACCACTTACCTGTCGCCAGCACCGCTCTATCACGCAGCTCCGCTGCGCTTCAACATGATGGCGATCGTGCTCGGCGGCACCTCCATCATCATGGAGCATTTCGACGCCGAGGAGTTCTTGAAGCTGGTCGAGAAATACAAGGTGACACAGTCGCAGCTCGTGCCGACCATGTTCGTGCGCATGCTGAAGCTGCCGGACGAAACCCGCGCGAAATACAACGTCTCCACGCTCAAGGGTGCGATCCACGCCGCCGCTCCCTGTCCGGTCGACGTCAAGGCAAAGATGATCGAATGGTGGGGGCCCATCCTGATCGAGTACTACGCAGGCTCGGAAGGCAACGGCGTCACCGTCTGCAACTCCACGCAATGGCTGGAGCATCGCGGCAGCGTGGGCCGCGCGGTGGTGGGCAAGATCAGGATTTTGGACGAGAACGACGAGGAGCAGCCCGTGGGCGAGATCGGCACGGTCTATTTCGCCGACGCGCCAGCCTTCACCTATCACAACGATCCCGAGAAGACGAAGAGGGCCTATAACGCCAAGGGCTGGTCGACGCTCGGCGACGTCGGTTATCTCGACGAGGACGGCTTCCTCTATCTTACCGATCGCAAGTCCTACATGATCATCTCGGGCGGGGTGAACATCTACCCGCAGGAAACCGAGGACGTGCTGATCAGCCATTCCGAGGTCTCCGACGTCGCCGTGTTCGGCGTGCCAAACGAGGAGATGGGCGAAGAGGTGAAGGCGGTGGTGCAGCCGCACGACATGAGCCGCGCGGGCAAGGAACTCGAAGCCGACCTGATCGCCTATTGCAAGACCCGCCTTTCCGCCCTCAAATGCCCGCGCTCAATCGATTTCGAAGCCGAGCTGCCGCGCACGCCGACCGGCAAGCTGGTCAAGCGCCATTTGCGCGACAGGTATTGGCCGAAGACCGCGGTGAAGATCTAGCAACAACACGGATGTCGCAGGGTAGGCAAAGGCGCGCTCTTCGGCGCCGTGCCCACCGTCTCACCGCATGCGCGATGAAAGTGGTGGGCACGCTTCGCTTTGCCCACAGGTTCGTGCAATGATCTAAAGCCATGACCGATCTCCCCGACATCCCCCTGCCCGCCGGCATCCGCTCGCGCTATGTCGATGGCATCAACGGCCTCTGCATGCACGTGCTCGAAGCCGGCTTCGAGACGCAGGGGCGGCCCTGCGTTTTGCTGCTGCATGGCTTTCCGGAGCTCGCCTTCTCCTGGCGCAAGGTGATGCCGGCGCTCGCCAGTGCCGGCTATCACGTGATCGCGCCGGACCAGCGCGGCTACGGGCGTACCACTGGATGGCAGGCGGATTACGACGGCGATCTCGCGCCCTTCCGGCTCTTCAATCTGGTGCGCGACGCGCTCGGGCTGGTGTCGGCGTTCGGCTATCGGCAGGTCGATGTGGTCGGGCATGATTTCGGCAGCCCGGTTGCGTCCTGGTGCGCGCTGCTGCGGCCGGACGTGTTCCGTTCGGCGGTGATGATGAGCGCGCCGTTCGGCGGGCCGCCGTCCTTGCCGTTCAACACAGCCGACAAGCCAGCCGCGGCGCCGCACGCCGATCCCGTGCATCGCGAGCTCGCCGCGCTGCCGCGGCCGCGCAAGCACTACCAGTGGTACTATTCGACACGCGAAGCGAATACCGACATGCAGCACGCGCCACAGGGCGTGCACGATTTCCTGCGCGCCTACTATCATCACAAGAGCGCGGACTGGACGGACAACAAGCCTTATCCGCTGAAGTCCTGGTCCGCAGGCGAGCTCGCAAAGCTGCCGACCTACTACCTGATGGATCTCGGTGAGACCATGTCGCAGACAGTCGCGAAGGAAATGCCCTCGCCTGCCGAGATCGCCGCCAACCAGTGGCTGCCGGATCAGGAGCTAGCCTATTACAGTGCCGAATATGGTCGCACCGGATTCCAGGGCGGGCTGCAATGGTACCGCTGCGGCACGTCGGGTGCTTTCAACAACGAATTGCAACTGTTCGTGGACCGCACCATCGAGGTGCCCTCCTGCTTCATCTCCGGCAAGCAGGATTGGGGCACGTATCAGCGTCCCGGCGTGTTCGAGGCGATGCAGGCCCGCGCCTGCACGAACATGCTCGGTTGCCATCTCGTCGACGGCGCAGGTCATTGGGTGCAGCAGGAGCAGCCCGCCGAGGTGAGCCGGCTGTTGATCGAGTTCCTCGCCAAGACTCGCTGACGCAAAGACTCGCTGACGCCAAGACTTGCTGACGCCAAGACTTGCTGACACCAAGGCTCGCTGACGCCAAAACTCACTGAGACAAAGTTCACGCGGCATGATTTGACCCCGGCGCGGGCGCGCCGTATAACGATTTAGAATCATTCTAAATCTCTTGGGGCGCGTCGTGAAGAGCTTTGCCGATCTGACCGAGCGCGAGGTGCTCGCGGTCGCGATTTCCTCCGAAGAGGAAGACAGCCGCATCTACATGACCTTCGCCGAGGACCTGAAGGAGCGCTATCCGGATTCGGCCAGGATCTTCGAGCAGATGGCCGAGGAGGAACGCGGCCATCGCCACCGCTTGCTCCAGCTCTACGAAGAACGCTTCGGCCCGCATCTGCCACCGATCCGCCGCGAGGACGTCCGGGGCTTTCTGCGCCGCCGCCCGATCTGGCTGACCAAGAACCTGCCGCTCGACACGATCCGGAAAGAGGTCGAGACCATGGAGCTCGAGGCCGAGCGGTTTTACGCACGCGCCGCCGAGCAGGCCGAGGATGTAGGCGTCCGCCGCCTCCTCGGCGATCTCGCCGAGGAGGAGAAGCATCACGAGAACACTGCCGCCAAGCTGACGGACGAGATCCTCAAGCCCGACGTGCGCGCGGAGGAAGACCGCACGCGCCGCCGCATGTTCGTGCTGCAATATGTGCAGCCGGGCCTCGCCGGTCTGATGGACGGCTCGGTCTCGACGCTGGCGCCGCTGTTCGCCGCCGCCTTCGCCACGCACCAGAATTGGCAGACGTTTCTGGTTGGGCTCGCCGCTTCGATCGGCGCCGGCATCAGCATGGGCTTTGCCGAAGCGCTTTCCGACGACGGCTCTCTCACCGGCCGCGGCTCGCCCTGGCTACGCGGCATCACCTGCGGCTTGATGACGACGCTCGGCGGACTTGGCCACACCATGCCTTATCTCGTCCCGGACTCCTGGCCCAATGCGTTCTGGATCGCCACCGCGATCGCTTGCGTCGTCGTATTTTTCGAATTATGGGCGATCGCCTTCATCCGCGCGCGCTACATGGACACGCCGTTCCTCCAGGCGGTGTTCCAAATCGTGCTCGGCGGCGCAATCGTGCTCGGGGTCGGGATATTGATCGGCGCAGCATAGGTTTTGCCGCGTTCCTGCGTCCCGCCGCAATCACCTCAAATGGCGGCGTTGAAGCTCGCCGAACTGATCGAGTGGGATTTCGCCGGCTTCACACCACCGCCCAGGTTTGATGATTAGCGTAATCATCATGATCGTGATGCTTCGGTCGAGACCGAAACATCATTGCGATCAGGCATGCTCTTGTCCGTAATCAACCGAGTCTCGCTGACGACTTCGAGACTGTGGGTCGCACCTCGCGCGCCCCAGAGTGACCAGAAGGGAAGAAATGTGATGAACAGAGACCTCGAAGAACTGACCGTGCTCAACCGCGACTACGTCGCCTCCGTCCAGAATTGCGACGTCAAGCGCTTCGACGAGATCCTCGCGCAGGACTTCTATTGCTCCAATCCCGACAAGACGCTGGTCGATCGCGCCGGCTTTTTGAAGCAAACGGCACAGCCGATCGCGATCCGCAATCTCAGGGAACACGACGTCAAGATCCGCATCATGGGCGATTTCGCCATTATTCACGGCGCGACCAGCTATACGACTGCGGACGGCCAGCAGGCTTCGGGCCGCTATACAGATTGCTGGGCGAGGCAGAACGGGAAGTGGCTCGCGGTGTCGGCGCACGTGTCGCGGTGAGGCGCGTGAACGGTGAGGCGAGCACATCGCCCACACAAATCTCCGCTGTCATGCCCCGCGAAGGCGGGGCATCCAGTACGCGGTAGCCTCTCCGTATTCGTCGTCGCCTCTGGAATACTGGATCGCCCGCCCCGGGGCGCAATTGCGCACAAGGCGGGCGATGACACCTGACTGAGGAGCGACGCTTGAGATTGTTGCCTAGCTATCGAACATGATCACGCTGCGCAGCGTCTTGCCGGCTTTCATGTTGGCGAAGCCTTCGTTGATCTCGGAAAGCTTCAGCTTGGCCGAGATCCAGTCCTCCAGGTGCAAGCGGCCACGCAGGTAGAACTCGACCAGCCGCGGCATGTCGACGCGAAAATGGTTCGAGCCCATCGACGAGCCCTGGATCTTGCGTTCGCGCAGGAAGTCGAAGCCGTGCAGCTCGATCTTCTGCCCGAACGGGATCATGCCGACGATCGTCGCCGTGCCGCCGGCGGCGAGCATGCCGAACGCCTGCTCGGCGGTCTCCTTGCGACCGAGAACCTCGAAGGAATGGTGCACGCCGCCATTGGTGAGGTCGCGCACCTGCTTCACCACGTCGCCATCGGCGGGATTGATGATGTCGGTGGCGCCGAGCTTGGTCGCGAGCTGGAGTTTTGCCGGGTTTGTATCGATCGCGATGATGCGGCCGGCACCCGCGATCTCAGCGCCGTTGATCGCGGCCATGCCGACGCCGCCGCAACCGATCACCGCAACGGTCTCGCCAGCCTGGATTTTTGCGGTGTTTACCACCGCGCCATAGCCAGTGATGACCCCACAGCCGATCAACGCAGCGAGCTCGAGCGGCATGTCCTTGCGGATTTTGACGATGGCGTTCTCGTGCACCAGCATCTGCTCGGCGAAGGACGACAGGTTGAGAAACTGATGCAGCTTCTCCGGCTTCGACCACTGCATCCGATCGGAGACGCCCGGCAGCATCTTCACCGTCGTGTCGGTGCAGAGCACCGTGCGGCCCGTCGTGCAGTTGTCGCAGGTGCCGCAGAACACGGACAGGCAGGTCACGACGTGATCGCCCGGCTTCACGTAGGTCACGTCGGAGCCGACCTGCTCGACGACACCAGCCGATTCATGACCGAGCACTGCGGGCAGCGGATGCGGATAGAGCCCTTCCATGAAGTGCAGGTCGGAGTGGCAGAGGCCGGCAACCGCGGTGCGGATCAAAACCTCGCGCGGGCCCGGCTTCGGCAGGCTGACGTCCTCGATGACGAGCGGCTTGTTGACTTCATAGAGGACGGCAGCCTTCATTTGTTTGTTTCCTCGTTATTATCGTTTTCGTTGGCGCCCAGCTCGCCCATAGGGAGAGGTGAACGACGCCCTCGGCCGCAGCCTACGCTGCCAGAATCAGTTCGCCAACCTCGGGCATTGCGGCCGCACGCTCGCCCAGCAGCAGCGACACGATGGCTTGCTGGGTTGGATTTTCCGTGAGCCGGAACGGATCGCTTGGCGATACCCGATGATCGATCACGAGCCGCGACAACAGGAGCCGTCGCGCATCGCCCCGCCTCTCGTGGATGCGATGTGATTCCCATGCCAGCGCCACGGCGCTTGCGACATGATAGAGCAGGCTGGTGGCGCGCCGCGCATCGGCTTCGTTGTCGGCGCTATCAGCGACCTCACGCGCGAAGCCGACGGCACGATCGGTAAGCCCGCGCAAGCGATCGCGCCAGGCCTGCGGCACGGACGCGCTGTCGTCGAGCCGGGCGTGCAGATCGGCGGCGAGTGCGGCTTCTGCACCATGGCGGCCGACCGCACGCGTCAAGGCGTCGATCGCCACGATGTTGCCGGTGCCTTCCCAGATCGACCCGAGATGAGCATCGCGGAGCAGCCGTGAAGTGGCGAACTCCTCGATATAGCCGATGCCGCCGCGCATCTCGAGCGCATCGCCGCAGACCTTTCGCGCATCACGCGCGGCACGAAACTTCAGCGTCGGTGTGAGGATGCGCAGCAGCGCTGCGGCATCCTGGCTGCCGGCCTCGGCGCGGTCGAGCGCGTCGGCGGTCAGAAAGCTCATCGACAGGGCCTGCTCGACCGGCAGCATGATCTTCATCATCTGCCGCCGTCCGAGGGGGAGGTCGACGATGCGCTTGCCGAACACCACGCGATTGGTCGCGACCGTCATCGCGTCGTGGTAGGCGCGGCGCATCAGCGCCGTCGACTTCACGCCGTTCGAGAGCCGCGAGGAGTTGACCATCTCGGCCATCTGCACGAAGCCGCGGTCGAGCTTGCCGACCGCATAGGCGATTGCGCCTTCGAGCTTGATCTCTCCCGAGGCCATCGAACGGGTGCCGAGCTTGTCCTTCAGCCGCACGATCCGGTAGTTGTTTTGCGAACCGTCGTCGAGGAAGCGTGGCATCAGGAACAGGCCTACGCCGCGCGTGCCGGGACCGGCGCCCTCGGGACGCGCCAGCAGCATCACGACTTTGGCGTCGGCATTCGAGCAGAACCATTTTTCGCCGTAGAGACGCCAACGATCGCCCTCCTGCACCGCGCGCGTTGTCAGCGTGCCGACGTCGGAACCGCCCTCCTTTTCGGTCATGAATTGGCCGCCCTGGGTCAGCTTGCTCATGTCGGTCTGGGTCAGGCCGTCCAGATATTTCGCCTTCAGCGCCTCGCTGCCGAAATTCGCGAGCAGTTTTGCACACCCGTCGGTGACGTTGATCGGGCAGCCCATGCCGAATTCGGTCTGGTTGAACAGGAAGGTAAAGGCGTGCTTTGCCGCGACGGGATACTTGTCCGGCCAGCCCATGACACCCTTGCGAATCGACAGCGCATGAATGCCGAACTCGCCAAACGCCGCCTTCTCCAGCTCGCGATAGGCCGGATGATATTCGATCCACTGCACGTCGCGGCCGAACTTGTCGCGCTGGTGCAGCACCGGCGCATGCCGGTCGGCGAGCCGTGCGCATTCGTCGAGAGTGCCCCCGGCGAGCTCGCCGAGACGATCGAGATGCGGCTCGATGTGACGGAATAGCGGATCGGGCAGATGGATGCGCAACAGGTCCGTCAATGCCGGATCGGCGCGGTAGAAATTCATCCCGGTGGTGTCGGGCGCAAGCAGGCCCGGCTGCTCGACCGCAACGCCTTTCTGCTGCGACGTGCCCGGCTTGTGCATGATCGACCTCTTTCGTTTCCGTCCCGCGGGATTTGTCCGCCGTTTTGGTGCTTGCTGCTTTGGATGATGTCGATCATGCTCCAGGCGAGAACGCGGATAAAGCCGCAAATCGTCAGGGAGGCATGAGCGTGGCGATGGCTGAGACCGCTCTGCGGAATTGTGATCAGCCGCTTTCGCGGACGCGGCTGGCTCTTCGGGCCAAGCATGCATAGATCCGTTGTTCCTGCTCCCAAAAGGATCGCATCATGGAACATCCCAAATACAACATCGCGCTCATCGTCGGCGCCGGCGAAGGCTTGAGCGCCTCGCTGACACGGCTGTTGTCCGCCCAGGGTCTGCGCGTAGCGCTCGCCGCGCGAAAGATCGAAAAACTCGGCGCACTCTGCGGCGAGACTGGCGCGAAGGCCTTTGCCTGCGACGCGACCAAGCCGGAGGAGGTCGAGCGCCTGTTCGGCCTTGTCGAGCGCGAGATCGGCACGCCAGATGTCGTGATCTACAATGCAAGCGGCCGGACGCGTGGACCGTTTGTCGAGCTCGTCGCAGCGGATGTCGCGCAATCGATCGCAGTGAGCGCCTTCGGCGGTTTCCTTGTGGCGCAGGAGGCAACCAAGCGCATGCTGCCCAACAAGCACGGCGCGATCCTGTTCACGGGCGCATCGGCGAGCGTGAAGGGCTATGCGCAGTCGGCGCCATTCGCGATGGGCAAGTTCGCGCTGCGCGGGCTTGCGCAAAGCATGGCGCGCGAGCTCGCGCCGCAGGGCATCCATATCGCGCATTTCGTCATTGACGGCGGCATCCGCAGCGCAGCGCGCACGGAGGCGCCGGACAGACCGGATTCGATGCTCGATCCCGATGCAATCGCGCAGAGCTATTGGAACGTCCTGCAACAGCCGCGCAGCGCCTGGGCCTGGGAAATGGAGCTGCGGCCCTGGGTGGAGAAGTTTTGAGGCGTACTGCCGTAGGGTGGGCAAACGCGCGCAGCGCCGTGCCCACCTCTCATGATCAACACGGGATGCAGAAGTGGTGGGCACGCTGCACTTTGCCCACTCTACCGGAGCAGTGAAGCATGACCACCGAAACCACCATCGACACCGGCACCGACGAACTCCTCTGCGTCATTCGCGACCGCGTCGCGGTGATCACGCTGAACCGTCCCGACGCGCGCAATTCGCTGTCGGACACGCTGACGCCGGCGCTGCGCGCGATGATCCGAACCTGTGGCGAGGATCAAAATGTCGGCGCGCTGCTGATCACGGGCGCCGGACAAGCCTTCTCCGCCGGCGGCAACGTCAAGGGCATGGGCGCGCATCGCGACAAGGCCAAGCTCGAAATGTCCTTCGAGGACCGGGTTGCCGATTTGCAGGAGCGGCAGCGGCTCCTCACCGGTGTGCTGGTCTCGGTGCGCAAGCCGACCATTGCGGCGCTGCCCGGCCCCGCGGTCGGCGCGGGGCTCGCAATCGCCATGGCCTGTGACATCCGCATCGCCGCACAATCGGCTTTTGTGGCCACCGGCTATGCCCGCGTTGCACTCAGCGGCGACTACGGCATCGCCTGGCTGCTCACGCGTCTGGTCGGCACGGCGCGGGCGCGCGAATTGATGTTCACGGGCGGCAAGGTCGATGCCGACAGGTGCGAGGCGATCGGCCTCGTCAATCGCGTCGTGCCGGACGACAGATTGCAGGACGAGGCCTTCGCGCTGGCCAAGTCGCTGGCCGAGGGCCCGCGGCTCGCGCTGCGGTACATGAAGGACAATCTGGACGAGGCCCTGCTGTTCGATTTCGAGACCGCCCGCGACCACGAGGCTGGGCGGCTGATTCGCCTGGCCACGACGGCCGATCACAAGGAGGCGGTGCAGGCCTTCATCGAGAAGCGCAAGCCGGTGTTCACGGGGAAGTAACGCGCTCCGCCGTTCATTCGGGCTACGCGGCAGGCGCCCGTGCGAAATCGACAAAGGCCCGCAGTGCTGCCGGCAATTGCCGGCGGCTCGGATAGTACAGGAAGAAACCCGGATAGGCCGGGCACCAATCGGCGAGCACGCGAACCAGTTTGCGCCTCGCCAGCAACTCTTCGACCTGGCCTTCGAACACATAGGCGAGACCGAGCCCGTCGAGTGCCGCATCGACCATCAGATCCTGGTCGTTCAGCGTCAGCGGTCCTGTGACATCAATATCGACCTCGATGCCGCCGCGCTCGAACTCCCAATGATAGAGCGCACCGCTGGTGAAGCGGTAGCGAATGCAGGGCAGTGCTTTCAGGTCATGCGGCGCGACAGGCGCTTTGTACGCCTTGAAGAAAGCAGGCGAGCCGATCACCGCAAAGCGATGCCGCGGGCCGATCGGCACCGCGATCATGTCGGCGGCGATGGTCTCGCCAAAGCGCACCCCGGCGTCGAAGCCGGCCGCGACCATGTCGATCAGCGCATCGTTGATCATGATCTCGATGCTGACGTCCGGGAACGCCTTCAGAAAGCGCGTCACGATCGGCAACAGAACGAGCTGCGCGGACTGGCGCGCGGCGGTGAAGCGCAGCATGCCGGCCGGCTTGCCGCGGAAATTGTTGAGGTCTTCGAGCGCGTCGTCGATGTCGCGAAACGCCGGCTTGATGCGGGCGAACAGGCGCTCGCCGGCTTCGGTCAAGGCCACACTGCGCGTGGTGCGGTTCACCAGCCGCAGGCCAAGTCGCTCCTCGATGTTACGCAGCGCGTGGGACAACGCCGATGGCGTGACGCCGAGCTCGGTCGCAGCCGCCCGAAAGCTGCGGTGACGGGCAATGGCGAGAAAGATCGCAAGGTCGGACGGGTCAATCCGCATTGATGAATTTTGCTCAGCAGCCTACGAAATATATAGCTGATTATCTCACCTATGGCGAGGCGATACACGTTGTCCATCAGCTTCGGCACATCGCCGGAGCCTCAAATGGAAAGGGCAACATCATGCGTGTCTGGTTCATCACAGGAGCGTCCCGCGGATTTGGCGCGCTGATCGCCGAGGCCGCACTCAGCGCCGGCGATGCGGTGGTTGCCACCGCGCGCGACCCGTCGACCGTCACCGCGCGGCTCGGCAGTCACGAGCGGCTCCTGGCCACCCGGCTTGATGTCACCAGCGAGGCCGAAGCCCATGAGGCCGCAGGCCAGGCGGTCAAGCGATTCGGGCGCATCGACATCCTCGTCAATAATGCCGGCTACGGCCTGCTCGGTGCGATCGAGGAGGCGAGCGCTGCGGAAACGCAAAAGCTGTTCGGCACAAATGTGTTCGGCCTGCTGAGCGTCACCCGCGCGGTGCTGCCGCATATGCGCCGCCAACGTTCGGGCCACGTCATCAACATCTCGTCGGTCGGCGGCTACACCGGCTATCCCGGCTGGGGTGTCTATGGAGCGACCAAATTCGCAGTCGAAGGCATCAGCGAGGCGCTGGCCGGCGAAGTGGCTCCCCTCGGGATCAAGGTGACCGTGGTCGAGCCGGGCTTCTTCCGCACCGATTTCCTCGACGAGACCTCGCTGTCGCGGACGGCACTCCAGATCGATGACTACAGTGAGACCGTTGGCAAGACGCGCGCGCACGCCGCCGACGTCAATCACGGCCAGCGCGGCGATCCGCGCAAGCTGGCGCAGGCCTTCCTCAAACTGGCGGATGCGGCCAAGCCGCCACTGCGCTTGCCGCTCGGCAGCGACACCGTGGAACGGATCGGGGCAAAGAACGCCTTCGTCGCGCGGGAGCTTGCGGAGTGGCTGACAGTTGCGACCTCGACCGACTTTACCGGCGATCAAGCCATTTGATGCGCGAAAAAATCAGCCCGGTTCTGACTTCACCAGAACCGGGCTTTCAGTCGTGTCAGGCTGTGGCTGAGGGGCTTTCGGCCTGACGGGAAAGGGCGGCGAGACGCCAGCTTGCGCAGGGAATGTCTTTTGGCTCGATGGCGATCTGCTTGTCGAACCGAACCAGCCTCCAGTCGTCGGGATGATTGACGAAGGCAAAGCCGGATTTACGGGCGAGCGAGATCATCACGTCGTTGGCGCGCAGCGTGTCGCCGAAGATGTGCTCGGCGCCAAAGGCGGCCGCGCGGCATTCGAGATTTTTGAGCAGCGCCGTGCCAATGCCGTGGCCCTGCCAGCGGTCGCCGACCGACAAGCCGAACTCGAGGCTCGAAGTCTCGGCCTGGAAAGCATAGCGGGCTTCGCCGACGATGGTTTCGAAACCATCGACGATCATGGTCGCGATCACGCTGAAGCGTTCGCGTTCGCCAACATGGGTGAAGTCGTGCAGCAGCGCCTTCGGCAACTCGCTCAGTGCACCGAAGAAGCGGTTGTAACGGGATCGAGCCGACAGGGAACGAAAATAGTGCTGCAACTCGTCGGTGTCGCGCGGCTCGACGAAGCGCACCGTAAGCGCCTGCCCATGGCGGGTGCGCAGCGTATCCGAGTATTGCTTGAGGTCATCCAGGCGCAGCATGCTCATGAGACTCTCCCGCGGCGAAAACGACCGCCGGCGCCCCTCTTCAGAGGCGGCGCCGGCCGGGCGGCCAATCAGGCCCGCCAGAAAGGTTTTTCAGCCTCAAACGCAATGTCACTCCAAGAGAGACCGACGTCCTGGAGATCGCGGGTGGTCCACTGGGACAGCTCTTTGCGGGTGCGGTAGCGCTCGTGCCAGACATGGAGTGTCTCCCCGATCTGGTAGAGCAGGCTCGGCGCATGATGATTTGTCATCGAATTGTGGGTCAACGTAGACATTTTCAGCTCCTGGAGCTAACTTAGATCTGCAATATCTGCTTCGTCCGGCGTTTCGACAAACGACAATTTGTACCTATTCGCATGAAATAAGCTCATGCATCCTGCTGCCAAATGACTGCCAGATTGCCTTCCCTGAACGGTTTGCGGGCCTTCGAGGCCGCCGCACGCCACCTCAGCTTCACGCTGGCCGCGGCCGAACTGAATGTGACGCAGACCGCGATCAGCCATCAGATCCGCAGGCTCGAGGAGGAGCTCGGCATTCGCCTATTCGTCCGCCAGAACCGCGCGCTGGCGTTGACGGCAGAGGCACGCGACTACCTGCCTGGCGTCCGTGCCGCGTTCAACGATCTCAGGCTTGCGACCGACCGGCTGCTCCGCAAGGACGACGACAAGGTGCTGACCGTCTCGACCATCGCCTCGCTCGCCGCCAAATGGCTGTTGCCAAGGCTGACCAATTTCCAGGAGCAGCATCCCGGCATCGACGTCCGCATCACCACATCGACGAGCCTCGTGGATTTCCAGCGCGACAATGTCGATGCCGCGATCCGTTACGGCCGTGGCCAGTGGCCGGGCGTGCGCGCCGAATGGCTGATGCGGGACGAGTTGTTCCCGGTGTGCAGCCCGTCGCTGCTGAGGGGCGACAAGCCGCTGCGCACGCCGCAGGACCTGAAAGACCACGTGCTGCTGCACACCAACAACGGTGACGACTGGCGACTGTGGCTGACGGCTGCGGGGCTCTCGACCAGCATTTCCAAGCAGCCCGGCATCACCTTCGACATGACGCTCATGACGGTGCAGGCAGCGATCGACGGCATGGGGGTGGCGATGGGACGGACCACGTACGTTCAGGACGACATCGCCAAGGGCCGCCTCGTGGTCCCCTTCCGCATCGCGCTTCCAGCGGATGCCGGCTTCTATTTGGTCGCGCCCGATGGCCGCCGCGAGGCGTCGAAACTGGTCGCCTTCCGCGACTGGCTGGTCGCTGCAACGCAGAATAAAGCCTGAAAAATCATGAGCTTCGCTCGTGAAATGGGTTGACTCCCGCACCCCTGCGCGAGAGGGGTAAGACAGATTGTCGCAGCACGATCGGTCGTCCGCCGTGAAAATGAGTTCCGGTCCGGCCACATCTTTTAGGGAGTAAGCGTCATGGCTGGACCGGCCACTTCAACCAATCCGCCCGAGATCAAGTCACGCATCGGCGCCATCCTGCGCGCGACCTCGGGCAATTTCCTCGAGCAGTTCGATTTCTTCCTGTTCGGCTTCTATGCCGCCGCGATCGGCAAGGCGTTCTTCCCCTCGACCAATGAGACGGCCTCGCTGCTCAACACCTTTGGCGTGTTCTGGCTCGGCGCTTTGATGCGCCCCGTCGGCGCGATCGTGTTAGGGGCCTATATCGACCGCATCGGCCGCCGCCAGGGCCTGATCGTCACGCTCGCGATCATGGCGATGGGCACGGTGGTGATCGCGTTCTGCCCGAGCTATGCGACCATCGGCATCGCGGCGCCGATCATCGTGCTGCTCGGCCGCCTGCTGCAGGGCTTCTCCGCCGGCGTCGAGCTCGGCGGCGTGTCGGTCTACCTTGCGGAGATCTCGACGCCTGGCAATCGCGGCTTCTACACCTCGTTCCAGTCCTCGAGCCAGCAGGTCGCGATCTTCGTGGCATCGATCCTCGGCTATATCCTCTCCGAGTTGATGCCGGCCGACATCGTCACCGCCTGGGGCTGGCGCATTCCCTTCTTCGTCGGCTGCCTGATCATCCCCTTGATTTTCTTCCTGCGGCGGACGCTTCAGGAGACGCCGGAATTCCTGGCGATGAAGAAACATCCGACCGCCGCGCAGGTGTTCGCGTCGGCGCTCGCCAACTGGCGCATCGTCATCCTCGGCATGATGATCGCGATCCTCACCACCACGACGTTCTATTTCGTCACGGTCTATACGCCGACCTTCGGCAAGACCGTGCTGAAGCTGTCGACGCAGGATGCGCTGCTGGTCACGCTGCTCGTCGCCGTGACCAACTTCATCTGGAATCCGGTCGGCGGCGCGTTGTCGGACCGCATTGGCCGGAAGCCCGTGCTGCTCACCATCGCCTGCCTGTCGCTGCTGACAGCCTATCCGGCGCTGCATTGGCTGGTGGCCGCGCCGACCTTCGGCAAGCTGCTCGCGGTCGAGATGATGTTCTCGTTCTATTTCGGCGTCTATAGCGGCACCATGCTGGGTGCGCTCGTCGAGATCGTGCCGGCGCATGTGCGCACCACCTGCTTCTCGCTCGCCTTTGCGCTCGCGGCCGCCTTGTTCGGTACCTTCACGCCGTTCGCCTCGACCTGGCTGATCGAAAAGACCGGCGACAAGGCATCGCCCGGCTTTTGGCTGATGTTCGCCGCCGTCCTCGGCATCATCGCTGCCGCGACCGTCTATCGCGGCGGCGGCAAGGCAGTGGCGACGTATGATCCGGTGGCGGAGCCGGTCGCCGGCCACTAGCCGCATCGTCATTCCGGGGCGATGCGAAGCATCGAGCCCGGAAGCCATGGTGCCACAGGAGTGCTGGGAGAAATGGATTCCGGGCTCGCCTCTTCGAGGCGCCCCGGAATGACAGCGGGGTTACAGGTCCACCACCACGTAGTCACTCTCGACTTTGACCGGGATCGTTTCGGCGACATACGGTCCCTTCACGACGCTCGTGCCCGGCTCCACATGAGCGGGATACGCCTTGACGCGGAAGCGGCGGGGGTCGCAGTAGGATTGGCCGGTGCGCACGTCGAATTCCCAGCCGTGCCAGGGGCAGCGGATGATCTCTCCCAGCCTGGTGTATTCAATCTCGCCGGGATCCTTGGATTGCGCGAGCCCGATCAGCGGCCCCTCGCACAACGCTGCGCCCTGATGCGGGCAGCGATTGAGCAGGCCGAAATATTCGCCCTTGATGTTGAAGACCGCGATCGGCCGTCCGTCGATCTCGAGGAATTTTCGTGTGCCTGGCGGAAGTTCATCCACAGGCGCGATCACGTGACGCGCCATGTTAGGTTTGTCGCATGATCTCCGCGCAAACGCGTTCCGCGTTTGTCGCGAGGGAAAACCGCTGCACACTTTTCCGGATCATGCGACAGCGATCCCGTACAGTTTCCGCGCATTGCCCAGATAAAACGCCTCGCGGTTGGTTTCGCTGACGCCGGGCGGCAGCACGCGCGACGGCTCGTCATAGTCCCAATGCGGATAGTCGGTCGCGAACAAGAGCCGGTCCCAGCCGATCCACTTGATGACATCGAACAGGTCTTCGCGCCGCTCCGGATCTTCCATCGGCTGCGTCGTCCACCACACCTGGTCTCGGATATATTCGGACGGCGGCCGCTTCAGATGCGGCACCTCGCTACGCAGTCGCTGCCAGACTTTGTCGAGCCGCCAGGCGAGCGACGGCGCCCAGCCGAAACCGGCCTCGATCATCACCATCTTCAATTTCGGGAAGCGCTCGAAGACCCCTTCCAGCACGAGGCTCGCGAGCGCCGATTGCTGGCACTGCGAATGCCCCACCATTTCCTCGATGTAATAGCTCGGCCAGCCCGACGGCGTGATCGGATTGCCGCCGAAGCCGAAGGCATGCACGCCAACCGGGAGGCCGGCCTCTTCCGCGGCCTGGTAGATCGGCCAATAGCGGCGCTGGCCGAGTGGCTCGACGTTGCGGCTGAGCAGCAGCACCTGGACGAAGTTCTTGTCGCCAGCACGCTCGCGGATTTCGGCGGCCGCAGTCATCGCATCCTCATTGCCGACGACGATCGAGGCCTTCAGCCGCTTGTCCTTGCTGGTCCATTTGTCGATCTGCCAGTCGTTGATCGCCGAGCACAGCGCCGCCGAGAGCTCGTGATTGCGGATGCCCTGCCCGGTGCCGAGCGGATTGAGCACCCCCAGCTGCACGTTGTTGGGGTCGAGATGCTGCTGCTGCATGAAGGAGAGCGAAGAGCCTTGCGGCCCGCCTTCCGGCGGATAGGCATCGCGGCGCGAGGCGTTGGGCTGGGCCTTCGGATAGGGCGGGCCTTCCATCATGCCTTGATAGGCATGCACGCCGTAGACGTCGAGATGATGCTGCCAGCGTTTGGCGAGATAGGGATAGAGCTCGGTCCGGGTCGCGCGCGCCGGGTGGATATCGCAGTCCGCAATTGCGGTCTTGGTGGTCAGGGCAGACGCGGACTCGGTCGCTTCGCGGAACTGGATATTCATCGCCTTGCCTCCTTTGGCAGCGGCTAACTCAGGCGGGGATAGGTTGCATGCGGATTGTCGATCATGATCTTGCGCACGAGATCGGGGGATAGACCTTCGGGCAGCGCGTCCTGGCCGTCGAATTGCCAGTGCGGATAGTCCGTGGAGAATAGGACTAATTCGTCGGACTGCATATGATCAAACAGGCGAATTAATGTCGCCTGTTCCGGCGGCGCGTCAAACGGCTGCAACGAAAAGCGGATGTTGCTGCGCACAATCTCCAGTGGCGCGCGATCGACCCAGGGCGTTTCCATCCGCACCCCGCGCCAGAACTTGTGCAGCCGCCAGAGATAGGGCGCGACCCAGGTGATACCGGATTCCAACATCACCATCTTCAGCCTCGGATGGCGGGCGAACACGCCCTCTACGATCAGGCTGGTGAGCTGGGTCTGGAACGCCTGCGCCTGGCCGACATAGTCCTCGATGTGATACGAACCCCACCCCACAGCGGTCGGCGGGTTGTGATAAGCGGAACCGGCATGAATGCCTATCGCGAGGTCCAGCCGCTCCGCCGCCGCATAGATCGGCCACAGCGCGCGCTTTCCCAGCGGCGTGTCGCCCATGACAAGCATCAGCACCTGCACGAAGCGCTTGTCGACCGCGCAGCGTTCGATCTCGGCGACCGACTTCTCGACATTTTGAATGGGAATGACGATCGAGCCACGCAGCCGCGGTTCCCGGTCAAGCCATTCCCTTGCCAGCCAGTCGTTCAGCGCGCGGCAGAAGGCGTTTTGCATGTCTTCGGAAAACACCATCTGCACGCCATAGAGCGGGCTGCAGATGGCGTAACTGAGCGCGAAGGGATCGAGCACATGGCGCTGCATGTCCTCCAGATGCGATCCCGGCTTGCCGGCCTCAGGACGCCAATCCGGGCGTGCCGTGATCGGCGAATTCTGCGGATAGGACTGCGAGATCAGATCGACCATGCCACGCGTCGTCACCTGGTCGCGCCAGTAATCGTTCAGATACGGCAAAAGGCTGGTGAGATGCGGCACCGCCGGGTGCACGTCGCAGTCAACACCGCCGGCGATCAGGGACGTCATGACGCTTCCTTTTCACGCGCGCTTGGCCGCATCGCTTGTTGACGCCATTCAAGCAGGCCTGCAGGCCGCCTGCAACTCGGCCAGCGCCGCTGTCATATGCTAGAAGAGCGCAGCTAGGTTGCTCGGGAGTGAAGCGCAAGATGAAAGAGCTCGTGGGGATTGCGGAACAGGTCGCGGCCAAATTGATTGCGCGCAAACAGACCATTGCGGTGGCGGAATCCTCCGCAGGCGGCCTGATCGCCGCAAGCCTGCTCGCGGTGCCCGGCGCGTCGGCCTATTTCCTCGGCGGCGCTGTGGTCTACACGCGCGATGCGCGACGCGTGCTGATGGATATTTCGGATGACGGCATGAAGGGCTTTCGTTCCTCGTCCGAGCCTTACGCAAAACTGCTCGCCGAGCAGATGCGCGAGCGCTTCGGTTGCGACTGGGGCCTGTCCGAGACCGGCGCGGCCGGCCCAACCGGCAATCGCTACGGCGACGCCGCCGGCCATAGCTGCATGGCAATCGCCGGCCCCGCGACCGAGGTGATGACGCTGGAGACCGCCAGCAACGACCGCTTCGCGAACATGCAGATGTTTGCCGCCACGGCGCTGCGACTGCTGCTGAAGAATTTGGACGGGTGAGTACGAGCGTACGCCATATCTTCAATGTCGTCCTGGCGAACGCCAGGACGACATTGAGCCTGTTGCTGCTATCTCCCCAGATGCTTCGTAAAAATTCGCACCACATACCCCTTGAAGCGCGGCGCTTCGTCGTAGAGGTCCGATGCGATCCGTTCGATGGTCTCGCGCAGTGAGAGGAATTGCGCCTGACGTGCGCTGCTTTCCGTGCCTTGCATGCCGGCGAGCTCATCCATCGCGGCGTCGCTGATCTGGCACGTCACTTCTTCGCCATCGTCAAGCATGGTGAAGCGGAAGGCCAGACGTTCGAGGTCATGGCCAATGATCTTGTCGCGCGTCAGCGGCATCCAGATTGTCCCGGTCGCGCCCCGGCCGGGACAATGCTGAAATTATTGCGGCTTGTCACCGCTTTTGGGGTGAGTTAGCCGTCAATACACCAGCGCCGTGCCTGTCGGCTTGTCCAGTGCAGCCGCGAGCGACTTGTACTCCTCGCAACTCGTGCCGCAAATCGCGGCGATCCTGTCCAGGTGATACATCGCCTGCTCGCGATTGCCCTGTTCGAGCTGCCACAGGCCGTAATACTGCCAGGTCAGCACGTGGTTCGGATCGATGGCCAGGGCGTGCTCATACCAGATCTGCGACTGCTTGTAGTCACCGAGCTTGCGGTAGGAATAGCCGATGAGGTTGGCAACGTTCGGATTGTCGTCACGGCCGAGCGCCTTGAGCTGTGCGATCGCGGAGGCGTAGTCGTTGCGCTCATAGATTGTGTCGTAGGCGGCGCGATAGGCCGCCGCAAAGGTGGGTTCGCCGATGCTCGACTGGTTGTTGGGCTTCTTGCCCTTCTGGGTGGCCTTCGTGTTGGAGCGATTTGGATAGGACGGCGCCGGCGTATTCCTGTTCTGGCCGGCGAACGAGCTCGCAAAGG
>NZ_JBANBA010000076.1:0-46455 GCF_059803475.1 Bradyrhizobium sp. UFLA05-89
CTTCGAACAAGGAGATGATCTGAAATGATCTAACAACCACTCATCCTTGACCAAGCCCATACAAGTATTCCAGAGACGCTTGTTCTTGAACCGAGAGGCCTGCTGCGTACTGGATGCCCCGGTCAAGCCGGGGCATGTCGGCGGTGGGCCTTGCCCTACTGCTTCAGCGTCTCCAGAAACCGTACCGGCTCGCCTTGCGACGGCGCCGCGAGCTCGCCTTGCCACATCACGCGCCTGCCACGGACGAAGGTGCCGACGGGCCATCCCATAACGCGCACGCCGTCGTAAGGCGTCCAGCCGGCTTTGGAGGCGACCCATTTGTTGGTGATGGTCTCGCTGCGCTTGAGGTCGACGATGGTGAAGTCGGCATCGTAGCCCGCGGCGATGCGGCCCTTGCAGGCAATGTTGAAGAGGCGTGCAGGCCCGGCACTGCTGAGATCGACGAACCGGGCGAGCGACAGCCGACCCGCATTGACGTGGTCGAGCATCAACGGCACCAGCGTCTGCACGCCGGTCATACCCGAGGGCGAGGCTGGATAGGTCTTCTGCTTCTCCTCCAGCGTATGCGGCGCATGGTCGGAGCCGAGGATGTCGATGATGCCCTGCTCGATACCTCGCCAGATGCCGGCGCGGTGATCGGCCGAGCGCACCGGCGGATTCATCTGCGCAAGCGTGCCGAGCCGCTCATAGCATTCGGGAGCGGCCATGGTGAGGTGATGCGGCGTCGCCTCGCAGGATGCGACATCCTTGTGGTCGCGCAGGAACTCGATCTCTTCCTTGGTCGAAATGTGCAGCACGTGGATGCGCCTGCCTGTCTCGCGCGCGAGCTTCACGAGACGCTGCGTCGCCATCAGCGCCGCAGTCTCGTCGCGCCAGACCGGGTGCGAGCGCGCATCGCCCTCGATGCGCAGCGACTTGCGCTCGTTGAGGCGATATTCGTCCTCCGCGTGGAACGAGGCGCGGCGGCGGATCACCTGAAAAATGCGGCGCAGGCTGTCGTCGTCCTCGACAAGCAGCGCGCCGGTGGAGGAGCCGATGAACACCTTGACGCCAGCGCAGCCCGGCGCACGCTCGAGATGCGGCAGATCCTGCACGTTCTCGCGCGTGCCGCCGATGAAGAAGGCGAAATCGCAATGCATGCGATGATGGCCTCGCTTCACCTTGTCGGTGAAATCAGCTTCCGTCACCGTGAGCGGCGAGGTGTTCGGCATCTCGAACACGGCGGTGACGCCGCCCATCACAGCGCTGCGCGAACCGGTCTCGAGATCCTCTTTGTGCGTCAGGCCAGGCTCGCGGAAATGCACCTGCGTGTCGATCACGCCGGGCAGGATGTGCAGGCCCTTGCAGTCAACGACCTCCGCCGCCGCGCCTTGCGCAAGCGATCCGATCTCCGCGATACGGCCACCCACAATGCCGATGTCGCGGATGCCCTCGCCGTCCTGATTGACCACCGTGCCGGATTTCAGGATCACGTCAAAATGCTGGGTCATGGCTGTCAGTCTCTTTCATCCCTCAGGCGCAGGGCTCGAGGCCTTGTCGTTTAAGCAGGGCGGGCTTACGTTCGAAGCAGACATGTCGCAAGAGATTTTCGCAATGAAGGCAGCGTTTCTCCCCGATCGGGGCGTGGTCAAAATCGCAGGCGAGGATGCGCAGAGCTTCCTCAATGGCCTGTTCACCACGGATATCGGCAGGCTCAAGCCCGGGCTCGGCCGATTCGGCGCGCTGTTGACGCCGCAGGGCAAGATCATCGTGGATTTCCTGATCACGGAGGCACCCGCCGGCCATGGCGGCGGCTACCTGATCGACTGCCCGAAGGCGCTCGCGGAAACCCTCGCGACCAAGCTGAAGTTCTACAAGCTGCGCGCCAAGGTCACTGTGGAAAATCTGTCCGATCTCGGCGTGCTGGCCGCATGGGATGGCAAGCCTGCCGCCCAGCCCGACCTCGCTTTCACCGACCCGCGCGACGAGCGGCTCGGGTTGCGTATCCTGGTCCCCGCGGAACTCAAGGAGAAGCTTGCCGCGCTGATCGGTGCCGAACTCCTCGAGGCGTCCGAATATGAGGTGCATCGCATCGCGCTGGGCGTGCCGCGGGGCGGGCTCGATTTCATCTATGGCGATGCATTCCCGCACGAGACCAACATGGATCGCCTCTTCGGCGTCGATTTCGACAAGGGCTGCTACGTCGGCCAGGAGGTGGTCTCGCGCATGCAACATCGCGGCACCGCGCGCACGCGCAGCGTCAAGGTGCTGCTCGACGGCCCCTCACCCGAGGCCGGCGCCACCATCCTCGCCGGCGACAAGCCGGTCGGCACCATCGGCTCGACGGCACAAGGCAAGGGCATTGCGCTGGTGCGCATCGATCGCGTCGTCGACGCGCTCGACGCCGGACAGACACTGACCGCCGGCGGGCTCGATGTGAGGCTCGCGGAACCCGACGTCGTCCGCATTCCAGCGAAGCATCCCGTCGCATGAGCCGCGCCCCTCGCCTGCATGCCGACGGCCTGACGCGCTGCCCCTGGCCCGGCGAAGATCCGCTGTATGTCGCCTATCACGACACGGAATGGGGCGTGCCTGAATACGATGACCGCGCGCTCTACGAGAAGCTGATTCTCGACGGTTTCCAGGCCGGCCTCTCCTGGATCACGATTTTGCGCAAGCGCGACAATTTCCGCAAAGCCTTCGATGACTTCCAGCCGGAGAAGATCGCGCGCTACAACGCGAAGAAGGTCCACGCGCTGATGAACGATGCCGGTATCGTGCGCAACCGCGCCAAGGTCGAGGGCACGATTGCGAGCGCAAAATCCTATCTGGAGATCATGGACAAGGGCCCCGGTTTCTCGAAGCTGCTGTGGGATTTCGTCGACGGCAGGCCGCTGGTCAACAAGTTCAAGACCACCGCGAGCGTGCCTGCCTCGACGCCGCTGTCGGTGCAGATCTCCAAGGAGCTGTCCTCGCGCGGCTTCAAATTCGTCGGCCCTACCATCGTCTATGCCTTCATGCAGGCGACCGGCATGGTCAACGACCATCTCGTCGACTGCCATTGCCACGCGTCCTGCGGCAAGACGCAGCGCAAGCTGCGCCTCAAAGCAAGATGAAAGTCGCGAAGCGCGCCGCAAACGACGTGCAATCCCGCGCCTGGCAGCGCATGTTGTCCGGCCGCCGGCTCGATCTGCTCGACCCCTCGCCGCTCGACGTCGAGATCGCCGACATCGCGCATGGGCTCGCACGCGTCGCGCGCTGGAACGGGCAGACCACGGGCGCGCACATCTTCTCGGTCGCCCAGCACACCCTGCTGGTCGAGACCGTGATGCGCCACGAAAGCCCGCGCGTCGACCAGCGCTTGCGGCTCGCCGCCCTGCTGCACGATGCGCCGGAATACGTGATTGGCGACATGATCTCGCCGTTCAAGACCGTGCTCGACGGCCACTACAAGGCGGTGGAGAAGCGGCTGCTCGGCGCGATCCATATCCGCTTCGGATTGCCGCCGGTTCTTCCCGAGGAGATCACGCAGGCCATCAAGGCCGCCGATCGCGGTGCGGCCTATCTCGAGGCCACCGAACTCGCCGGCTTCAGCGAGAGCGAGGCGCGGCGGCTGTTCGGCCGCGACCCTAGCCTGCCCGAAACCGTTCTCCGCGACTATCTGACGCCGTGGACGGCTGCGAGAGCCGAGAAGCGGTTTCTGGAGCGGTTCAATGCAGTGTTTTCATAGCGTAGGCTATTCGTAGGTGGGCAAAGCGAAGCGTGCCCACCGATCAGAGCAAGGTGAAGCATGGTGGGCACGGCGCGTTGCGCCTTTGCCCACCCTACGGGTGCCGGCTATAATCGGCCGCAAGAAGGAACACCATGATCCACGTCTGCTCGCTTGCCGCCCTGCCCGAAACGGTTCGTCTCACCGGCGCCAGCCATGTGCTGACCGTGATGGCCAATGTCGAGCAGGTGGTGCGGCCAGTGTCGGTGCTGCCGGCCAATCATCTGAAAGTCTCGATGGATGACATCACCGAGGAGCTGGACGGCTTCGTCGCGCCCTCGGAAGGACATATCAACCAGGTGCTGAACTTCGTCCGCGGCTGGGATCGCAGCGCGCCGCTGGTCGTGCATTGCTATGCCGGTATCAGCCGCTCCACCGCGAGCGCGTTTGCCGCGGCATGCTTGCTCAATCCGCATCGCGACGAAATCGAGATCGCGAAGAAGATCCGCGCCGCCTCCCCGATCGCCTCGCCCAACCGTCGCATCGTCGAGCTCGCCGATCGCGCGCTCCGCCGCGACGGTCGCATGTTGCGCGCGCTCGACGAGATGGGTCCGGGCGCGATGATGGTGGAGAGCCGTCCATTCGTGATCGAGCTCGAATGACCCCGCAAAACCCGTTTCCCGGATGAGCGACAAGCTGCTGACGCCGATCGAGATCGGCCTGACCGCCGCAATCGTTGCGATCGAGGCGCATGAGCCGCTGATCCTCACAGCGCGCGGCAGCGACGGCCTGGCCGGCCTGCCTTTCGGTCCATTCGATGCGCTGACACATCGCACCTTCGAGATCGGCCTGCGCGCCTGGGTCGAGGAACAGGCGGGCTTGAGGCTCGGCTATGTCGAGCAGCTCTACACTTTTGGCGATCGCGGCCGTCATGCGGAGGCGGCCGATACCGGCGCGCATATGGTCTCGATCGGCTATCTCGCGCTGACTCGCGCCAGCGACAACGGAGTACGTGCGGCCGGTGCGACGTTCGAGCCGTGGTATCGCTTCTTCCCCTGGGAGGACTGGCGCGAGCAGCCGCCGGCGATCATCGCCCGCGACATCATTCCGGCGCTGACCCGGTGGGCCGAGGAGGAGACGCCCGAGACGATCCGTGCGCTGCCGCGCAGGGATCGCGTGCGGCTCAATTTCGGCCTGGACGGCGCGGCATGGGACGAGGAGCGCGTGCTCGACCGTTACGAGCTGCTCTACGAGGCCGGGCTGATCGAGGAGGCGCGCCGCGACGGCCGTCCTGCGGCATTAGCGCGCAAGGCGCTTCCTGCGCTCGGCCTCTCGATGCGGTTCGACCACCGCCGGATTCTCGCCACTTGCATTGCCCGGCTGCGCGCAAAGCTCAAGTATCGCCCTGTCATCTTTGAACTTTTGCCCGCCGAATTCACACTCACGGAATTGCAGCACACGGTGGAGGCAATCTCCGGCCGGCACCTGCACAAGCAGAATTTCCGTCGCCTAGTGGAAAGCGAAGCTCTGGTCGAACCGACTGGCGTGATGTCGACACAGACCGGCGGGCGGCCGGCAGCACTCTATCGCTTCCGCCGCGAAGTGCTCCAGGAGCGGCCGGCGCCAGGCTTGCGCGTCCGCTCCCGGCGCTAAGAGCATGTTACGCGGGTCGCTTTTCGCGGCTCGCCTGGAGGCCTTATGTTCGACGCCCCGTTCGACGTCTTTGCGGTGATGATCGCAATCGCCGCCTTCCTGATTGCACTGAAGGCTTCCAATCAAGCGACCGATCTGCGCCGTCGGCTGGGCATGCTGGAAGCCAATTTGCACGCGCTGCGGCCGATCCAGCCACCGCCACTGACGCCGCAGGAGATGGAGCAAACGCTCGCGACCGCGGCGCCGCAGGCCACCGAGCCGCCCTCGCCTGACGCCGAGGTGGCGCCGCCGCTCGTCGTCGATCAGGCCGCGCCGCCAATCGAAACGGATGCAGCTCAAGTCGCGCCACCGCCTCCGCCGCCGGCTGCAGGGCCGGGTCTCGAAGAGCGGCTCGGCACCCGCTGGGTGGTGTGGATCGGCGGCCTTGCGCTCGCGCTCGGCGGCTTCTTCATGGTGCGCTATTCGATCGAGGCCGGCCTTCTCGGCCCCGGCGTCCGCGTCTTCCTCGGCGGCCTGTTCGCGCTTGCGCTGCTTGGCGCCGGCGAATGGACGCGGCGCAAGGAGAGCATCGCCGAGATCCAGGCGCTGCCGATCGCCAACATCCCCGCGATCCTCACTGCCGCCGGCACGGCGGTGGCGTTTGCGACTGTCTATGCCGCCTATGCACTCTACGATTTCCTCGCGCCTGCGACCGCCTTCGTGCTGCTCGGCCTCGTTGCGCTCGGCACGCTTGCTGCTGCGTTGCTGCACGGCCCTGCACTCGCCGGTCTCGGCGTGGTCGGCGCCTTCGTAACGCCGGTCCTCGTCTCCTCCGACAAGCCGGATTATTGGGCGCTCTACATCTATCTGGCCATCGTCACCGCGGCGAGCTTTGGTCTCGCGCGCATCCGGCTGTGGCGCTGGCTTGCGGTGACCACGATCGTCTTCGCGCTCCTGTGGACCTTCCCTGGCCTCGACCTCGGTGCGACGCTCGCCGCCCCGCACGCCTTTCATGTGATCGCGGGCTTCGTGCTCGCCGCTCTGCTGGTGGTCTGCGGCTTCATGTTCGGCCCGACCATCGACGACGGCCAGATCGAACCGGTATCCTCCGGCTCGCTCGCCGCCTATCTGTTCGGCGCGATGCTGATCGTGCTGTCGAGCGCCCATGCCGACCTCGCGCTGATCACGTTCACTCTCCTCGTTGCCGGAACGTTGTTCGTCGCCTGGCGCGCGCCTTCGGCGACCGGCGCGCTCGGCGCGGCGGCAGCGCTCGTCTTCATTGTGTTCGCCGAATGGGCCGTGCGCGCCAACCCCGACATGCTGGTGCTGCCCGGCGGTCCGCTGCCTGGCATCGGACCGACCGCGACCGACAGCTCGGTGTGGCTGCACCTGATGATGGCGGCGATCTTCGCCACGGGCTTTGGCGGCGTGGGCTTCCTCGCTCAGGGACGCTCGTCCTCCGCGATCATCCCCGTCGTGTGGTCGGCGGCCGCGACCTTCACGCCGATTGCGCTCCTGGTTGCGCTCTACGCCCGCATCGCGCATCTCGACCGCTCGATTCCATTCGCGATCCTCGCCGTGCTGCTCGCCGCGGCCTTCGCGGCCGCGACCGAGACACTCTCCCGGCGCGAGAACCGGCCCGGCCTTGCGATCTCGATTGCCCTGTTCGCAACCGGCACGCTTGGCGCGCTGGCGCTGGCGCTGACCTTCGCGCTGGAGAAGGGCTGGCTCACGATCGCGCTGGCGCTGATGTCGCTCGGCACCGCCTGGATCTCCATCCAGCGGCCGATCGCCTTCCTGCGCTGGCTTGCCGCGATCCTGGCTGGCATCGTCACCGCGCGCATCGTCTACGACCCGCGCATCGTCGGCGATGCCGTCGGCACCACACCGATCTTCAACTGGCTGCTCTGGGGTTACGGCGTGCCGGCGCTGTCGTTCTGGGCAGCGAGCCGTTTCCTGCACCGCCGCGGCGACGACGCGCCGCTGCGCATGGTGGAGGCCGCCGCGATCCTGTTCACCGCGCTGCTCGCCTTCATGGAGATCCGTCACTTCGCCACCGGTGGCGACATGACATCGCCGCCTTCGCTGCTCGAATTCGCGCTTCAGGCCTGCGTGACGCTCGCCATGGCGATCGGGCTGGAGCGCCTGCGGCTGAGGAGCCACAGCATCGTGCACAATGTCGGCGCGGTCGTGCTCACGGTGATCGCCGGACTTATCAGCGTGTTCGGCCTCCTGATCCTGGAGAATCCGTGGCTGTTCAGCAGCGTCGATGTCGGCGGCCTCGTGTTCAACCTGCTGCTGCTCGGCTACGCGCTGCCGGCAGTGCTCATGCTGCTCTTGTCCTATGCGGTGGCGGGACATCGTCCGACCGCCTATGCCAACACTATTGCCGGCGGCGCGCTGGTGTTCGCTCTTACATATGTGACGTTGGAGATCCGCCGCTTCTATCACGGGCCGGTCCTGCTCTATGGCGCGACGACGGGCGCCGAGCAGTACACCTATTCGATCGGCTGGCTCGGCTTTGGCGTGGTGCTGCTCGGCGTTGGCCTCCTGGTCAACTCGGAGCGCGCGCGGCTCGCCTCCGCCGTCGTGATCGCGCTGACGATCCTGAAAGCATTCGTCATCGACATGTCGACGCTGGCAGGCGTCTGGCGCGCGCTGTCGTTCATGGGGCTCGGCATCGTGCTGGTCGCGATCGGCTGGCTCTACCAGCGGATACTGTTCCGCCGGCAGGCGCCGCCGCCTGCGACGCAAGCAGGCGCGTGAGGTCAGGCCGCGCGCACCGACTCCAGGAAGCTCGCGACCTCGACCTTGAGGCGCGTGCTGTCGGAAGCAAGCGATTTCGCGGCTGACAGCACCTGGGTCGAGGCCGAGCCGGTATCGATCGCGCCGCGCTGCACGTCGGTGATGTTGGAGGAGACCTCCTGTGTGCCGACCGATGCCTGCTGCACGTTGCGCGAAATCTCCTGCGTGGCGGCGCCCTGCTCCTCGACGGCCGCGGCGATCGCCGATGACACTTCGGAAAGCCGCTCGATGGTGCCGGCGATCTCCTTGATGGCGCCGACGGACTCCTGCGTGGCCGTCTGGATGCCCGAAACCTGGAGGCCAATCTCGCCGGTCGCCTTCGCGGTCTGTTCGGCGAGCGCCTTGACCTCGGATGCCACGACGGCAAAGCCACGTCCCGCTTCGCCGGCACGCGCGGCTTCGATCGTCGCGTTCAGCGCCAGCAGGTTGGTTTGTCCCGCGATCGTATTGATGAGCTCGACGACGTCGCCGATGCGCGCGGCCGCCTGCGATAGCGCGTTGACGCGTTCGTTGGTGCGAGCCGCCTGGTCGACGGCCTCCGCCGCCATCCGCGCAGATTCCTGCACCTGCCGGCTGATCTCGGTGATCGACGACGACAGCTCCTCCGACGCCGACGCAACCGACTGGACGTTGGTGGACGCCTCTTCCGAGGCGGCTGCAACCACGGTCGCAAGCTCCTGGCCGCGCTGCGCGGTACCGCTCAGCGTGCTCGCGGACGCCTCGAGCTCGGTCGAGGCCGACGACACGGTCTCGACGATCTCGCCGATCATGGTCTCGAAATTGCGCGTGATACCGTCGACGCGGCGAGCCCGCTCGATCTTGGCCTCGGCGTCACGCGCCGCCGCCTCGTCGGCGGCCTTCTTGGCGATCAGCGCTTCCTTGAAGATCTGCAACGCATCGGCCATCGATCCGATCTCGGTCCGCGCGCCGCGATGCGGGACTTCGGCCGAGAGCTCGCCATTGCCGAGCGCCTGCATCGGCTGGATGATCGAGGCGATGCCGCGCGAGACGTCCTGCACCAGGAAATAGGCGGCCGCGATCGCGATCAGCACCGACGTCACGATGATGCCGAGCAGAACACGGAAGGCCACGGTGTAGCTGTAGGCGGCCTTCTTCGTCTCCGCTTCGGCGCCCTTGTTGTTGAGCTCGATGTCCTGCTGGAGCAGCGGATCGGCGGCCTGCGCCATCTTGGCGACCTTGGTCTGCAATAGGTCGTTGGCGTCAGTCGGGAAGTGGCCGACGCCCTTGCGCGACAGCGTCATCACCTCCTGCACGCCATTCAGATATTCGCCCCAGGCCTTGCTCCACTGGTCATAGAGGGCGCGCTCTTCGGGCGAGGTAATCAGGGGCTCATAACTCTTGCGCGTCGTCTCGATGCGCTCGCGCAGCGCCCCCATCCGCTTCTCGGCGGCGTCCTTACCCTCGGCGCTGTCCTGCATCAGGTGCAGGCGGAGCGCGACCCGCAGCTCGTTGATGTCGGCGCGGAGCGATCCAAGCGCGCGGACGCTGGGCAGCCAGCTCTCGGAAATCTCGACCGTATGCGCGTTGATGGCCTGCATGGTGCTGATCGCCATGATGCCGACACCGGCGAGCGCGAGTACCAGAGCGCTCAACACGGTCAATATCTTCAATCGGATCGACAATTTCGACATCGCAATAATCCCGACAGATGGACGTTACGCAAGGCGGACGCGGTCGTTACCGCCGCGATCGACAAATTGGACGATCGGACGGAGGTCAGTTCGACGAATGCTGGCTGGTTCTCGTTGGGTCCGAAAATGCACCCTGACTTCCAAGCCGCGGTTAATTTGGAACCCCGTAGTAATACGGTCGAATTTGCCGGGATGAGGCCTGCTTCGGTTTTCTGGATCGTTAACCCCGCGATTGATTCACTGCCGCATTGCACCATGAACGCCCGTCCGCCGCAGCAGACTGCGGCGACCGGAAGGGGATGAGGACAAAGGCTGCCGCTCAGACCTGTCGAGCCGTGCCGCCCCTCAGGCCGCGCGCACGGTGTCGAGGAATCTTCCGACTTCGAGCTTGAGCCGGTTGCTGTCGCCTGCGAGCGACTGCGCAGCCGCCAGCACCTGCGTTGAGGCCGATCCGGTCTCGCCCGCCCCGCGCTGCACGTCGGTGATGTTGGATGACACCTGATGCGTGCCCTGCGCGGCCTGCTGCACATTGCGGGAGATTTCCTGCGTCGCCGCGCCCTGCTCTTCCACTGCGGCCGCAATGGTCGAAGAGATCTCCGACAGCTTTTCGATGGTGTCGCTAATATCGCGGATGGCGCTGACCGACTCCTGCGTCGCCGTCTGGATGCCGGAGATCTGCTGGCCGATCTCGCCGGTCGCCTTGGCGGTCTGTTCGGCCAGGGCCTTCACCTCGGAAGCCACAACGGCGAAACCACGACCGGCCTCGCCGGCGCGCGCCGCCTCGATGGTGGCGTTGAGCGCGAGCAGGTTGGTCTGCCCGGCAATGGTATTGATCAGCTCGACCACGTCGCCAATGCGGGTGGCCGCCTTGGACAATTCGCTGACACGCTCGGTCGTGGTACGTGCCTGGCCAACCGCCTCGTTGGCGACGCGTGCGGACTGCTGCACCTGGCGGCTGATCTCGGTGATCGACGACGACAGTTCCTCCGTCGCGGAGGCCACGGACTGCACGTTGGTGGAGGCCTCTTCAGAGGCCGCGGCGACCATCGTGGTCAGCTCCTGCGCGCGCTCGGCCGTTGAGGTAAGCGTCGAAGCTGACGCTTCGAGCTCGGTTGCAGCTGAGGACACGGTATCGACGATCTCGCCGACAGCAGATTCGAAGCTGCTGGCGAGCCTGTGCATCTCGGCCTTGCGCTGCGCGGCGGCAATCTGCTCCTGCTTGGTCTTGGCCTCGGCCTCGTCGCGCGCTTTTTGCTCGGACACGATCTTGAACTTCTCGACCGCCGCGGCGACGCCGCCGACCTCATCCTTGCGGCCGAGCCCCGGCAGCACCACGGAGAAATCGCCACCGGCGAGCTTGTCCATTGCCGCCGTGAGTGCGCGGATCGGCCGCGCAATCGTCAGGAAGGACATCAGCCAGGAGCCGAACAGGACAAGGGCGGCACAGATGCCGACCACCGTTCCGATATGCTCGCTGGACGCCATCTCCTGCGCGGAGCTGGCAATCTCCTCCTCGCTCCTGTGCCTGGCGAAGTCCGCGATCTGGCCCGTCAGGCCGTCCATTTCGGTAGAGATCGGCAACGTGACTTCGCGCGCGATGCGCAGGCTTTCTTCGGTCAGCCTGGCAACACGTGCGGCATCGGCGCTGGTCGCGGCGATCATCTCGCTGCGGATGGAGCCGATCTGCTGCGCGCCCTTCAAATAATCTGCGGAGAGGCTCTTGAGCTTTTCGATCCGCGCGCGGTTTTCCGCAGACCGGGACAGCTTGAGCATCGCTTCCACGGCGTTGTCCAGCGACCTTGAGCGTTCGACCAGAGACTCGCTCGCTTTCTGCAGCTCCGCGGCATTGTTGGCGAGCCGGATATCCCGGACGCTGAGTTGCGTGCTGCGCACCCAGAGCCTGGCCTCGACGGCATCCCGCGCCAGCTCCTGCTGCGCGATGGCCGCCTGGTTGGAACGACGCACATTGCCGTTGCCGACGAGCTGGCTCGCAATCATGGCGACCACCAGGAGAATACCGAACACCGACGTCACCGCCAGCTTGGTACCGATCCGCAAATTCTGGACAAAGCTCAACATGGGTACGTTTCCCGGATAGGCGCGGCCAAGTCATTGTCGGCCGCTCTCGGCGTTGATCGCCCTTGCCCAAAAACTGAGCGCCGGGAATTCCAATTTGGTTAAGAGAACGCTCCGTGGAACTACCGAGTTTTGACAAAAAACCCTTGAAAACCAGCACGTTTCACGCGCTTAACAAGTTAACCACACGCGGCGGTAGGCCGCTCGGGTTCTAGGCAGCGGGGCTGCGCTCCTTCACCGCCTCACTGGCCAGGCTGATGCGAAACACGAGCTGCTTGTTCTCATCGAGGAGATCCATGTGCCATTGCGCGTTGGGCTTCAGGCCCCGTGCGATGCTGCCGAGCGCAAACATCCGTCATCTCGCTCCAGGCCGCCGCGCGATCCTCGAATTCATAAGCGTGGTCGGATGCCCCGGAATAGCGGCCGGTGCTGATCCGAAAGTAATACAGCGCCATCGTCAAACCTTCGTATCGGGCCGCTCCCTGCCGGCCGTCACGCAAGGCTGTGGCGCGAACAGCTACCAAGGCATGAAAACCGCCGCCCGTATGACTACGGCGCGGCGGCGACCACAGCTCGTCAGGTTTCAACGATAACGGCGCGGAAAGCATATGCGCCGGGGGCAGGCAAGGCTCAGTCGGTCGAGCGGCGCAGCTCGAGCGGGCCTTCATTCTTCGGCACTTCAGGCTTTGCTTCCGACTTCACCGGCTCGATGCGGCCGCTCTCGACGCGCGGCGTCTCGACACGCGTAGCGACTTCGGTTGCGGATGCGCTGACGGAGCCGGTCGTGCGCGGCGCACGCAGCGATCGCGGCCGCGCCACCGCGCGCGCCATCAGCATCTGATTGCCACCTTGGTGGTGGAAATCACAATAGGCAAAGCCCATGCCCGAGACCGAGCCGCGGAAGCTACGATCGTCGGTCTTTTCCAGGTTGAAGCAGGGTTCGAACGGGATGCCCTTGATCGAGGCGCAGACGTTCTGACCGCGAATCTGGAGCGTGTTGCCCGGCAGACGAACGTGGCGAACGGGACCGGCGCCCGAGAACTGCACCGCGCCCGCCGCACCCAGATCATCGAGGATGCGGCCTGCACCGCGAGTCCCGTCGAAACAGGTGAAGGCGAACACCTTGCCCGCCACGAACCGGCGCGCCTCGTCCGCGTTCATACTTCCTGCAACGGCCGGCGCGACCGTTGCCGCCGCGGTGACAGCTCCCAACACAATACGCGCAAGCATGCTCTTACTCCGACGACCCCAGTAGCGGGCAAGCCTGATCTCTTTACCCGCTGCTTACCATACCAACAGTGGCGACATTGAAGCAGCTTGGTTGGTAAAGTCTGAACGCCGTTAGAGAATTTTTACCACAATGCGACCGCGGACGTCGCCTGCGAGAATCCTCGGCCCCCACTCAAGGATCTGGCCGAGCGGAATTTCCTTAGTGATTTCAGTTAGTTTCGTCCGATCCAGATCGGACGCCAGGCGTTGCCAGGCGGCCTTCCGCGGCTCCAGCGGGCACATCACCGAATCGATGCCGAGAAGGCACACCCCGCGCAAAATAAACGGCGCGACCGAGGACGGCAGATCCATGCCGGCGGCGAGACCGCAGGCTGCAATCGCTCCGCCGTACTTCGTCATCGAGAGCAGGTTCGCGAGCGTGGTCGAGCCGACGCTGTCGATGCCACCAGCCCAGCGCTCCTTGGCGAGCGGTTTTGCGGGTGCGGACAGCTCGTTGCGGTCGATCACCTCGGCCGCTCCCAATTCCCTGAGATAGCTGGCTTCCGCCGCGCGACCGGTGGAGGCGATGACGTGGTAGCCGAGCTTCGACAGCACGGCAGTCGCAACCGAGCCTACGCCACCTGCCGCGCCCGTCACCACCACGGGGCCGCTTTTCGGCGAGATGCCCTGCTTCTCCAGCGCCAGCACCGCGAGCATCGCGGTGAAGCCGGCGGTGCCGATCGCCATGGCATCGCGCGCCGACAAGCCCTGCGGCAGCGCGACCAGCCAGTCACCCTTCACCCGCGCCTTCTCCGCATAGGCGCCGAGATGCGTCTCGCCCATGCCCCAGCCGGTGCAGACGACCTTGTCGCCCGCCTTCCATTGCGGATGGGAGGACTGCTCGACGGTGCCGGCGAAATCGATGCCGGCGATCATCGGGAAGCGGCGCACCACCGGTGCCTTGCCGGTGAGCGCGAGGCCATCCTTGTAGTTCAGCGTCGACCACTCGACGCGCACGGTGACGTCACCGTCCATCAATTCGGCTTCGTCGAACTGCGTGAGCGCGGCAGTGGTGCCTTTGTCCGCCTTGTCGATGCGGATCGCCTTGAACGTTGCCACGGCAAAACTCCCTGACTGTTTTGGGGATGTTTAGCCGATCAGGCAGGCTGCGCAACCGCTCTGGCGACGGGTTTCTCCACGATCGGAAGATTGATCAGCGCGGACAGCACGCCGAACAGGATCGAGAGCCACCAGATCGGCGCATAGGAACCGAAGCGCTCGAACACGATGCCGCCGAGCCAGACGCCTAGGAAGCCGCCGACCTGATGGCTGACGAAAGCAAAGCCATAGAGGGTTGCGAGCCAGCGTGTGCCGAACATCAGCGCCACCAACGCCGAGGTCGGCGGTACGGTCGAGAGCCACATCAGGCCGGACACCGCACCGAAGGCGATCGCCGAGAACGGCGTGATCGGGAACGAGATGAAGGCGAGCGTTGCGAGGGCACGGATGAAATAGATCGTTGAGAGAATGTAGCGCTTGGGCAGATAGTTTTGCAGCCAGCCGACGCTCAGCGAGCCCACCATGTTGAAGAGGCCGATGGCCGCGATCACCCAGCCGCCGACTTGCGTGGAGATGCCGCGATCGACGAGAAACGCCGGCAGATGCACGGTGATGAAGGCAAGCTGGAAGCCGCAAGTGAAGAAGCCGAGCACGAGCAGAACATAGGAGCGATGGCCGAAGGCCTCGGCGAGCGCCCTGGTGAAGGATTGCTCGTCGGCGGCCGGCGTGCTGGACGAATCCGCAACCGGCGGCGTGGACAGTGCGAGCGAGAGCGGAATGATCAGAAGCATCAGGCCCGCGAACACCGTGAGCGCCTGCTGCCAGCCGAAATTGTCGATCAGCGCGACACCGACAGGCGCGAACAGGAATTGCCCGAACGAGCCGGCCGCGGTGCCGGCGCCGAGCGCCAGGCCGCGCTTCTCGGCCGGCAGCAGCTTGCTGAACGCCGACAGCACGAGATTGAACGAGCAGCCGGCAAGTCCGAAGCCGACCATGACGCCGGCGCCGACGTTGAGCGAGAGCGGCGTCGACGAATAGCGCATCAACAACAAGCCGCCGGCATAGAGCACGGCGCCGACGCACATCACGCGGAACAAGCCGAAGCGATCCGCGATCGCGCCGGCGAATGGCTGGGCCAGTCCCCACAACAGATTCTGCAACGCGATCGCGAGGCCGAAGACGTCGCGCCCCCAGGCGAACTCATGGCTCATCGGCTGAACGAAGAAGCCGAGGCTCGAACGCGGGCCGAAGCTCAGCATGCCGATGGCGCAGCCGCAAAGAATGATGATCGCAGGCGTGCGCCAAGAAGAAGGAGAAGTGGAAGAACGCGAAACCGGATCAACGTCGCCCACGCTTGCCGACATGCAATTTCCCTTTTCTGCCGTTGGCGGGTCCGGAATAGGTCACCGCGCTGCGAGCAGTTAATGCATCTGCATGAAAATCCCAAGAGGGGTCCCGAACATTGCAGCCCTGCAAATCGCGCGCGGAGCGAGCGCACGGGCGAGCGCACGGGAATGTGTCCGGGTGGGTCTGGCGGCCGGCCGTCTCAAGTGCTATGTTCAATTTGCTCATATTGAGTATATCAAGATGAGCTGCTGACATGTTCCTGGGCTGCGGATGTTGTCTGGCAAAAAGCTGATTGCGGCTCGCAAACCCAACCGGCCTCGAAAGGCCGGATTTCTAACGGCCCACATATACTCATATTGAGTATATAAGAACGGGAGGCTTCGATGCCGATCTTTGGAATCTACGGTCCCGACGACTTTACCAAGCGGCCGCAGGGCCACCCCGCTCCTACCGCACGCAAGCCCGTCGGCAATCGCGGCCTCGCATTGCCGCGGCCCTCGCTGGAATGGACACAGGAGGTCGATAAGGCCACGGCGCATCTCTACGAGCGCGTAAAACACGTGATCCCGTCGATCGAGTGGCCGCTGATGGCGCCGACCATCAAGGCGATCAACGAGCTGAAACAGGCGCGGGGCGCGGTGATCCTCGCGCACAACTATCAGGCGCCGGAGATCTTTCACTGCGTCGCCGACATCGGCGGCGACTCGCTGCAGCTCGCGATCGAGGCGACCAAGGTGAAGGCCGACATCATCGTGCAGTGTGGCGTGCACTTCATGGCCGAGACGTCGAAGCTGCTCAATCCGGACAAGACGGTGCTGATCCCGGATTCTCGCGCCGGTTGCTCGCTCGCCGCCAGCATCACGGGTGCGGACGTGCGCCTGTTGCGCGAAAAATTTCCGGGCGTGCCGGTCGTCGCCTATGTCAACACCTCCGCCGAGGTGAAGGCCGAGGTCGACATCTGCTGCACCTCGTCGAACGCGGTGCAAGTGGTCGAAAGCCTGCGCGCGCCGAGCGTGATCTTCCTGCCCGACCAATACCTCGCGAAATACGTCGCCTCGAAGACCGACGTGAAGATCATCGCCTGGAAAGGCGCCTGCGAGGTGCATGAGCGTTTCACCGGCGAGGAGCTGCGCGCCTTCCGCAACGCCGATCCGTCCGTGCAGATCATCGCGCATCCGGAATGCCCGCCCGATGTCCTGGCGGAAGCCGATTTCACCGGCTCGACCGCGCACATGATCAACTGGGTGCGCGAGAGACGGCCGAAACGGCTCGTGATGATCACCGAATGCTCGATGGCCGACAATGTGCGCGCCGAGCTGCCCGATGTCGAGATGCTGCGCCCCTGCAACCTCTGCCCGCACATGAAGCGCATCACGCTGTCGAACATTCTGGGCAGCCTGCTGACGCTCAGTGAAGAGGTGACGATCGATCCCGCCATCGCTGAACGCGCGCGGCGTTCGGTCGAGCGGATGATCAATTTGAAGAACTAGCGCCACAACCAACACTGTCGTCCCGGACAAGCGCAGCGAAGCGGAGCGCCGGGTCCTGGCCTTGGCCAGGACGACAGCGGAGAGATTGGAGAGACCGATGCAAGACAACTGCCACAACCTCACCCGCACCACCGACGACGTCGTTATCGTCGGCGGCGGTCTCGCCGGCTTGTTCTGTGCGCTAAAGCTGGCGCCGCGAGCCGTGACGCTGATCTCGGCCGCAACGCTCGGACAAGGCGCATCGTCCGCATGGGCACAAGCCGGCATCGCGGCAGCCGTCGCTGAGGGCGACAGCCCCGAGGCGCACGCGGCCGACACGGTCGCGGTCGGCGCCGGTCTCGTCGATGAAGCCGTCGCACTCGGGATCGCGCGCGAGGCATCGCCGCGCATTCACGATCTTCTCAGCTACGGCGTGCCCTTTGACCGCGATCTCGAGGGCAGGCTCGCGGTGGGGCGCGAAGCCGCGCATTCGGCACGGCGCATCGTACACGCGCGCGGTGACATGGCGGGCGCGGCGATCATCGCGGCGCTCAGCGAGGCCGTGCGACGTACTCCGTCGATCCGCCTGATCGAAGGCCTCGTCGCCGAGGCTCTGCTGACCGAGGACGGCGCCGTGACCGGATTGCAGCTCCGCGACGCCAGCAATGTGAGGTCGCGTCCCGTCATCATCGCTTCGCGCGCGGTGGTTCTGGCAACCGGCGGCATCGGCCATCTCTACGCCGTCACGACCAATCCGGCGGAAGCAAGCGGATCAGGGCTCGCGATCGCGGCACGGGCCGGAGCCGTCATCGCCGATCCCGAATTCGTGCAGTTCCATCCGACCGCCATTATGGCCGGCCACGATCCGGCGCCGCTTGCGACCGAAGCGCTGCGCGGCGAAGGCGCTGTTCTGATCAACGGCAGGGACGAACGCTTCATGGCGGCACGCCACCCGCTCGCTGAGCTGGCGCCGCGCGACATCGTCGCACGCGGCGTGTTCGCGGAAGTAGCGGCGGGCCGCGGCGCGTTCCTCGATGCGCGGGAGGCGCTGGGTGCGCGCTTCGCCCAGAAATTCCCGACCGTTTATGCAAGCTGTATCGCAGCCGGCTTCGATCCGGCGACGCAGCCGATTCCGATTGCGCCCGCCGCGCACTACCACATGGGCGGCATCGCGGTGGATGCGCGTGGCCGCACGTCCATAGACGGGCTCTGGGCCGGCGGCGAGGTATCGTCGACCGGCGCACATGGCGCCAACCGGCTCGCCTCGAACTCGCTGCTGGAGGCCGTCGTCTATGCCGCGCGCATCGCGAAGGACATCGCCGGCCGCGCGATCCCCCCACCTGCCCGGCTGCCGGAAGCGCCGGTGACGCCGCGCAACGCTGCGATCGACAAACGAGCCGAAACCGGTCTGCGCGCCATGATGAGCGCGCATGTCGGCGTAATCCGCGACCGCGACGGGCTCGTGCAGGCCGTGCAACATTTCGCGGAGCTTGAACGCGATGCCGGCAGCGTCGCGCTGCGCAACATGGCGACCACGGCACTGCTCGTCGCCACATCCGCCTTCGCACGGCACGAGAGTCGCGGCGCGCATTTCCGCTCCGACCATCCGACAGAGGTACCGGCTTTCGCGAAACGGACCATGACGACGTTCGCCGCTGCGCGCGAGATCGCCGAGACGCTGACCGAACAACCCACGCGCCGGGCGGCGCAAGCCATGCTCGCCTGACGGAGATTTTGTCATGACCCCAGCTTCCCTGCTCCATCCCGACGCTTTTCTCTCACCGCTCGCGATCGACGAGGCGGTGCACCACGCGCTTGACGAGGATCTTGGCCGCGCCGGCGACATCACCTCGCTCGCGACGATCCCCGAGGCCAACACGGCCCACGCAATCCTGGTCGCCCGCCAGGCTGGCGTGATCGCCGGCCTGCCGCTGGCCCTGGCGACGCTGCAAAAGCTCTCCGATGCAATCAATGTGCAGGCGCACGGCCGCGATGGCGCTGATGTGAAGGCCGGACAGCGTGTGCTGACGATCACCGGCCCCGCCCGCGCCATTCTCACGGCCGAGCGAACCGCGCTGAATTTCGTCGGACGGCTCTCGGGAATTGCGACGCTGACGGCTGACTACGTCCGCCAAACCGAAGGCAGCAAGATGCGGATCTGCTGCACGCGAAAGACCACGCCGGGGCTGCGCGCGCTGGAGAAATACGCAGTGCGCTGCGGCGGTGGCTTCAACCATCGCTTTGGCCTGGATGATGCGATCCTGATCAAGGACAATCATATCGCGGTCGCCGGCGGCATCCGCCCCGTGCTGGAGCGCGCCCGCAGCCATGCCGGCCATCTCGTGAAGATCGAGATCGAGGTCGATACGCTGGCGCAACTGCACGAGGTGCTGGGCACTGGCCTTGCCGACGCCGTGCTGCTCGACAACATGGATATCGCAACGCTGCGAGAAGCCGTGAAACTCGCGGCCGGCCGCGTCGCTCTGGAAGCATCCGGTGGCGTCACACTGGAGTCGATCCCAGCGATCGCAGCGACGGGCGTCGACTACGTCTCGTCCGGCGCGCTCACGCATTCAGCCCCGAACTTCGACTGCGCGCTGGATATCGAGGCTTGAGCGGCTACCGCCGCTCGGTCGTGCCGAGCTCGGCCGAGCTCTTGGCTTCCTGCGCGAGTTCGGCTGAGAGCGCGGCGGTCTGTGCCGGGGTGCCCCAACTCGGCTCCTCGCTGCCGTCACCCCAGGCGCGCGGCCGGTAGAAGGTGTGCACGCCGAACTTGTACATCTTCTTCATCTCGGCGACCCAGGACGGGCGCACCCAATAGGCGTGGTAGTGCGTCGACTTGCCGACCTCGGGCAGCCAGATCTGGCCGTCGAGCGTTGCTTTCGCAATCTTCTTGGCGCGCTCCCACATGTCGGGCTCACGGATCACGTCGGGATTGTTGTCGCAGGCGAAAGTGAACTGGCAGGCGAAGTGGCGGTATTTGTTCTGATAGACCACGCCGCACACGGTGTCCGGATATTTGCCGGAGAACACGCGGTTCATCACCACCTGCGCAACCGCCATCTGGCCACGCACGGCCTCGCCACGCGATTCGAAGTACACGGCTTCAGCCAGGCACTTCTCTGATTTGGCGCGCGACTTATCGTCGAGGCCGAGCCGTTCGGCCGGCGATCTGACGCGCTGGTCGTCGGCGTTGACCTCGCCCTTGGGCGCGACGCTCTCGCCGCTCTCGGTCGCCCTTGCGACCTCCTCGGACGGCGGCGACAGCGAGGCCATCACCTTCATGTCGGGGTCCGACATTACGATCAGCGGCTCGGCGCCGGGCTGCCAGCTCTCCATGCTCTCGAGACTGCCGCCGAGCGACGAGCTGCCGAAGAACAGGTTCGACGTCTTGACGCTGAAGGGATCGCGCGCCGGCGCAGCCGGGGCCCGCTTCAAATCGTTGAGCGGCTGGGCTGCAAGCGACAGCGCCGTGTCGCTTGCCGATGGCGTGGTCGAATATTGCGGTAGCGGCGGCGCGCGCAGCGCCTCCTCGAGTTCGGGATCAAGCGCGGCCGCGGACTCCGGCGACATCGCCTGCGGCAACGCGGCCGTCTTGGCGCCAAAGACCGAGCTGTTCGATGTCGCGGGATCCTGCGCGGCGGGCGTTGCGGATGGCGCGGCGGACTCTGCCGGCGCGGGCGTGACGGTCGCGAGACGGTCGCCCTTGAGCGTGCGATCCACGCGCGGAAAATCGGCGGCCTGATAGCGCGGTGGCGTCTGGAGCGCCGGATTGCGCGCGATGCCGCCCGTGATGTCGCGATCGTCTAGGCTCGCGAGGCGATAGCTCGCGCTCTGCGGAGCCGAGGTTCCGATCGGACGGGCGAAGCTGTAGGTGGCGAGCTGGATCGAGGACGCCGCGGAAAATACCTGCCTCTGCCAGCGCTCGGCGACGCCGGGTTGGCGCGCCAGCAGCGAAGCAATGTCCTGATATCCGGTCTCTCTCGGCACCAATGCGAAGATGCAGAGACCGATGCCGAAGGACGCGAACCGCGCGCCCTTCGGATGGTTACGCAACACAAACATCGATACGCTCACGCAACGCTTACGCTAGAGAAGATCGAACGCAGTGCGTCCGTGCAATTCGATCCTTTTTGTTGGTATCTAATTTAGGTTGCCGGGGAGTTAATCGACGTTGCTCGTGCACCACACTCAAGCAACCGCAGGTGTTTTCACGAGGCGACCGGACACGTTGGTAAATGCGACCTCACGCGAAGAGGTAAATGCCTGGTCAACACATATGGTGAAGGAACTCTTTATGACGCGTGTCATTGCGGGACACGCATCACCAAACTCCGTCATTGCGCAACGGTCCCTCCACACAGCCGCTGTCATTCCCCGCGAAAGCGGGGAATCCGGTACGCCGGGGCTTATCGATTCTAGCACGACCGTCTCGGAGTACTGGATCGCCCGGTCAAGCCGGGCGATGACATCGAGAGTGCGTAGAGCGCGCTTACCCCAAGCTCGTCATTGCGAGGAGCAAAGCGACGACGCCATCGCGAGTTTTTCCGCGGCGACAGTTTGGATTGCTTCGCTGCGCTCGCAATGACGGCGTGGAGACACCGACATAAACAAAAAAGAGGCGGGGCAATCGCCCCGCCTCCTCCAACTCGTATCTCACGCGGGCCTGCTCACGCCTGGCTTGCGACCTGCTTGCCGAGCGCGGCCTGGGCCGCCGCAAGGCGTGCGATCGGCACGCGATAGGGCGAACAGGAGACGTAGTCGAGGCCGATCGCATGGCAGAACGCCACCGAGGCGGGATCGCCGCCGTGCTCGCCGCAGATGCCCACTTTCAGCGAAGCGCGCGTCTTGCGGCCGCGCGCGACGCCGATCTTGACGAGCTCGCCGACGCCTTCCTGATCGAGCGCGATGAAGGGATCGATCGAGAGGATTCCCTTGGTCACGTAGGGACCGAGGAAGCTCGCAGCGTCGTCGCGGCTGATGCCGTAGGTGGTCTGCGTCAGGTCGTTGGTGCCGAAGGAGAAGAACTCGGCCGACTGCGCGATCTCAGCCGCGAGCAGGCAGGCGCGCGGCAGCTCGATCATAGTGCCGACCTGATAGGCGAGCTTGGTGTTGGTGTCGCGCATCACCGCCTGGGCGGTGGCATCGATGCGCGCCTTGACGAGATCGAGCTCGGCCTTGGTCGCGATCAGCGGCACCATCACCTCGAGGCCAACGGCCTTGCCGGTGCGCCGCTGCGCCTCGACCGCAGCCTCGAAGATCGCGCGCGCCTGCATCTCGGCGATCTCGGGATATGCGATCGCGATGCGGCAGCCGCGGAAGCCGAGCATCGGATTGAACTCGGAGAGCTCGCGCGCACGGTCGGCCAGGCGGCGCGGGTCGGTGTTCATGGCGCGTGCCACTTCCTCGACCTCGGCGTGGGTATGCGGCAGGAACTCGTGCAGCGGCGGATCGAGCAAGCGGATCGTGACGGGCAGGCCCTTCATGATCTCAAACAGCTCGACGAAGTCGGCGCGCTGCATGGGAAGGAGCTTTGCAAGCGCGGCGCGGCGCGACTGCTCGTCCTCGGAGAGGATCATCTCGCGCACCGTGCGGATGCGCGTCTCCTCGAAGAACATGTGCTCGGTGCGGCAGAGGCCAATGCCTTCCGCGCCGAACTTGAGCGCGGTGCGCGCATCCTCCGGCGTGTCAGCGTTGACACGCACGCCGATCTTGCGGACCTGATCGGCCCAGTTCATCAGCGTGCCGAATTCGCCGGACAGTTCCGGCTCGATCATCGGCATACGGCCCGCAAGCACCTGGCCGAGCGAACCGTCGATGGTGATGACGTCGCCGGTCTTGAAGGTGCGCGAGCCGATGCTCATGGTGCCGCGGCCATAGTCGACACGGATCGTGCCGCAGCCGGAGACGCAAGGCTTGCCCATGCCGCGTGCGACCACCGCCGCGTGCGAGGTCATGCCGCCGCGGGTGGTGAGGATGCCCTCGGCCGCGTGCATGCCGTGGATGTCTTCGGGGCTGGTCTCGATACGAACCAGGATGACCTTGCGTCCGTCGGCCTGAAGCTTGGCGGCTTCATCCGAGGAGAACACGATCTCGCCGGAGGCAGCACCAGGCGAGGCCGGCAGGCCGGTCGCGATCACGTCGCGCTTGGCGTTGGGATCGATGGTCGGATGCAGGAGCTGATCGAGCGAAGCAGGATCGATGCGCGTCACCGCTTCCTTCTTCGAGATCAGCCCCTCATTGGCGAGCTCGACCGCGATACGCAGCGCCGCCTTCGCGGTGCGTTTTCCGCCGCGGGTCTGCAGCATCCAGAGCTTGCCGCGCTCGACGGTGAACTCCATGTCCTGCATGTCGCGGTAATGCTTTTCGAGCTGCGTGTAGATGCGCGTCAGCTCCTTGAACGCCTCCGGCATCGCCGTTTCCATCGACGGCTTGTCGGAGCCGGATTCTTGCCGCGCGTCCTCGGTGATGTCCTGCGGCGTGCGGATGCCCGCCACCACGTCCTCGCCCTGCGCGTTGATCAGGAACTCGCCATAGAGCCTGCTCTCGCCGGTCGAGGGGTTGCGGGTGAAGGCGACGCCGGTCGCCGACGTCTCGCCCATGTTGCCGAACACCATGGCCTGCACGTTGACCGCGGTGCCCCAGGATTCCGGGATGTCGTGCAGCTTGCGGTAGGTCACCGCGCGCGCATTCATCCAGGATGAGAATACGGCGCCGATCGCGCCCCAGAGCTGGTCGTGCGGATCCTGCGGAAACTCCTTGCCGGTCTCGTGCGCCACCGCATCCTTGTACTTGCCGACCAGATCGACCCAGTCCTCGGCAGTGAGATCGGTGTCGAGCGCGTAGCCCTGGCTGTCCTTGAATGTGTCGAGGATTTCCTCGAAGTGGTGATGCTCGAAGCCGAGCACCACGTCGGAATACATGGTGATGAAACGGCGATAGCTGTCATAGGCAAAGCGGCGGTCGCCCGACAGTTCGGACAGCGCTTCCACGGTCTCATCGTTGAGGCCGAGATTGAGCACGGTGTCCATCATGCCCGGCATCGATGCGCGCGCGCCGGAGCGCACCGAGACGAGCAGCGGGTTCTTGGCATCGCCGAACGCCTTGCCGGTCAGCTTGCCGACATAGTCGAGCGCCTTCTCGACCTGCGCTTTCAATTCCTTCGGATAGGTCTTCTCGTGGGCGTAGAAATAGGTGCAGACAGAGGTCGGGATGGTGAAGCCTGGAGGCACGGGCAGGCCGAGATTGGCCATCTCGGCGAGGTTGGCGCCCTTGCCGCCGAGCAGGTCGCGCATTTCGGATTTGCCCTCGGCCTTGCCGTCGCCAAAGGTGTAGACCCACTTGCCCGCCTTGACGGCGGGTGCCGGCTTCGCAGCCGGCTTGTTCGAGGGCTTGCTCGCTGCCTTGGCCGCCGGCTTGGCGACGGGTTTCGCAGCAGCCTTGACCGGGCTCTTCACAGCGCTCTTGGGCAGCGCCTTGCGAGCCGCCGGCACGGCTTTCGCCTTTGCAGAGGGCTTTGATTTCGCTGGTATTTTTTTAGGCTTCGAGGCGGCTTTGGCCATGGCTTGCACACAACCTGCGAGAGGGATGGGAAATCGCGGGCCTTACACCACTTTGGGCGGGCTCGCGCAAGTCGAACAGTTCCGGAAAATGAACGGCACTATGGCTTTGGCATGATCTGCTCGGAAAACCGCTGCGCACTTTGCGCTAACGCGGCCCTACGGGTCCGGATCATGCCCTAGAGATGCAGCCACTTCAAAAGGCCAAGCCCGATCGCGCCGTTCAGGATCAGAAAGATCGCGACGATCAGATTGAGGAGCCGCGGCATGATCAGGATGAGCACGCCCGCGATCAGCGACATGATCGGCGAGATGTGGGCGATGGTGAGGTGCATGAAATATCTTTCTCGAGGCTTGGGCGAGTGAGCCTTTGGGGTGATGCGAATCGCGGCCGGATCATACCGGTCCCGGTTCCGCGAGTAGAGACGCGCGAGCCCATATATGAGTTCCGCCCTTCGCGAAAACTGCCTGAAATTGCCGCCGATGCGGCACTCAATCTTTCGGAACATTGGACAGGGTGCATGCATTGGCAACCGGGTCGCGCCACTGGCGTGCGAATCATCTTCGTGAGGAGTTGCCCATGCGGAACAGGATTCTTGCACTTGCAGCGCTTGGCGTCGCGCTCGGCGCGCCCGTCGCGGCGCAGGCGCAAGCCGACGTCACGATCGGCCGCGCGCCCGTCGTGACCGAACGCAGCCCTGGCATCGCCGTCGAACAACGTCCGGCGTTTCGCGATTACGTCGTGGAGCAGCGCGTGCCGGCCTTCAGCGTGCCCGACCGCGTCGTGGTCGGCACCGTGCTGCCGGAAACCGGCATCACCTACTATGACGTGCCGCAGCGCTTCGGTCCGACGACCTATCGCTACACCGTCGTGAACGGCGAGACCGTGCTGATCGAACCGCGCTCGCGGCGAATCGTCGAGGTACTCGACTAGGTGTCCGGCGCGTCTCACTCGATTTGGCGCGAATAGAGTTTTCGGACATCAGGCCCCGCCCGGTCCATCCCCCCGCCGGGCGGGGCTTTTTCTTACGCGCGCTCTCGTGTCCCGGGCAAGCGAAGCGCAGACCCGGGACCCAGAAGCCGAGTGCACACGGCATGGGCCCCGGATCAGCAGCGCACCACGCCGCAAAGGGCGGCGCGCTGCGCAGCAGCCGGGGCACGAGATCGTCAATCTTGGATCTTCGATCAATCTTGGATCTTCGAGAAGTCCGCCACCGCGCGCGTGGCGCTACGAATTTCGTTCAGCAGCTTCAACCGGTTCTCGCGCACCTTCGGGTCCTCGTCGTTGACGCGGACCTTGTCGAAGAAGGCATCGACCGGCGGACGGAGCTTTGCCATTGCGCTCATCGCGCCGGCGAAATCTTCCTTGGCGACGGCAGCGCTTGCCTCCGCCTTCACCTCGCCGATCGCCTTAGCCAGCGCTTTCTCTTCAGGCAGGCTGTAGAGCGCCGCATCAGGCGCGCCGTCGAACGTGCGCTTATCCTTCTTCTCCTCGATCGACAGGATATTGCCGGCGCGCTTCGTACCGGCGAGCAGGTTCTTGCCGTCGTCACTGTCAAGGAACTTGCCGAGCGCCTCGACGCGGCGAACGATCATCAGGAGGTCGTGCTGGCCGCCGAGCGCGAACACGGCGTCGACGAGATCATGACGCGCGCCCTGCTCACGGAGCTGGACCTTGAGACGGTCGGCGAAGAAAGCGAGGAGATCGTTCGGGATCTTCTGCGCATCCGCGGGCTTCATCGACAAACCGGCAAGCGCCGACGCCGCCACCTTCAGGAGCGACAGGCGCAGCGTGTTCTCGGCAATCAGCCTGATCACACCCAGCGCCGCACGACGCAACGCATACGGATCTTTCGATCCCGTTGGCTTCTCGTCGATCGCCCAGAAGCCAACCAGCGTATCGATCTTGTCCGCCAGCGCGACTGCCACGCTGACCAGATCTGTCGGAACCCGATCCGCCGGCCCTTGCGGCTTGTAGTGCTCCTCACACGCGGCCGCGACGGACGCGTCCTCACCCTGCGCGAGCGCGTAGTACCTGCCCATCAGGCCCTGAACTTCCGGGAATTCGCCGACGACTTCCGTCAGCAAATCCGCCTTGGCCAGATGCGCGGCGCGCTTTGCTTTCGCAACATCCGCACCAACCAGCGGCGCAATCTCGGCCGCCAGGCGCTCGATGCGCTTGATGCGCTCTGCCTGCGTGCCGAGCTTCTCATGGAACACGATGTGCTCGAACTTCGGCAGCCGGTCCTCGAGCTTCGTCTTCAAGTCGGTGTCGTAGAAGAACTTCGCATCGCTCAACCGCGCGCGGATCACACGCTCGTTGCCGGAGACGATCGCCTTGCCGCCGTCGGCCGCTTCGATATTCGCAACCAGGATGAACTTGCTCGCGAGCTTGCCCGTTTTGGGATCGCTCACAACGAAACACTTCTGGTTGTTGCGGATGGTGGCGCGGATCACTTCAGCCGGGATCGACAGGAATTCCTGATCGAACGATCCCATCAGCACGACCGGCCATTCAATGAGGCCCGCGACCTCGTCGAGCAGGTTTTGATCTTCGACCAGCTCAAAGCCCTGCGCAAAGGCAAGCTGCTTGGCGTCGGTCAGGATCGAGTCCTTGCGGCGCTCCGGATCGAGCACGACCTTGGCGTCGAGCAGTTTCGCCTCGTAGTCCTCGAAGCGGCGCACGTTGATCGCGGCTGGCGCCAGGAAGCGATGACCATAGGTAGTCTGGCCCGTCTCGATGCCGTCGACGGAGAACTTCACCACGTCAGGCTCTTCGGTCTCGAGGCCGAAGGTCGCGGTGATCGCGTGCAGCGGACGCACCCAGCTCAGCGAACCCGACTTGGCCGAGCGCGCGCCCCAGCGCATCGACTTCGGCCAGGGGAAGGTGCGGATGATGACGGGGAGGATCTCGGCGATCACATCGATCGCCGCGCGGCCCGGCTTCTCGATCAGCGCGATGTAGAAGTCGCCCTTCTTGTCGCTCTGGATCTTCGCCTCGCTCAGCGAGGCAAGGCCCGTGGCTTTCAAGAATCCCTGGATCGCGGGCTCAGGTCCGCCGACGCGCGGACCACGGCGCTCTTCCTTCAGATCAGGCTGGCGCGTGGGGATGCCGTGCACGGTGAGCGCGAGGCGGCGCGGGGTCGCAAACGCCTTGGCGCCTTCGTAGACGAGGCCTTCGGCCACGAGCTTGTCGGTGACCATGCGGCGCAGGTCGTCGGCCGCCTTGGCCTGCATGCGCGCAGGGATTTCCTCGGAAAACAGCTCCAGCAGCAAATCGGGCATCAGGCCACTCCGCCCGCTTCGGTGTGCACCCAGGCCTCGCCGCAGGCCTTTGCAAGCTCGCGCACCCGGAAAATGTAACTCTGCCGCTCCGTGACCGAGATGACGCCGCGTGCATCGAGCAGATTGAAGACGTGGCTCGCCTTGATGCACTGGTCATAGGCCGGCAGCGCCATCAGGTGCTCCCTGCGGTTGCTGGCTTCGCGCCAGCCGGCCGCGAGATATTTCTTGCAGGCGTCCTCGGCCATCTTGAACTGCTCGAACAGCATCGCGGTGTCGGCATATTCGAAATTGTGCCGCGAATATTCCTGCTCAGCTTGAAAGAAGACGTCCTTATAGGTGACCTTCTGGTCGCCTTCGCGGCCGTTGAAGTTGAGGTCCATGATGCGGTCGACGCCCTGCAGGTAGCAGGCAAGCCGCTCGAGCCCGTAGGTGAGTTCGCCCGCGACCGGCGCGCATTCGACGCCGGCAACCTGCTGGAAGTAGGTGAACTGCGACACTTCCATGCCGTCGCACCAGCATTCCCACCCCAGCCCCCACGCGCCCAGCGTCGGGCTCTCCCAGTCGTCCTCGACGAAGCGGATGTCGTGCACGGTGGAATCGATGCCGATCGCGGCGAGCGACTTCAGGTACAGCTCCTGAAGGTCCGGCGGCGACGGCTTGAGGATCACCTGGAACTGGTAATAGTGCTGGAGCCGGTTCGGGTTCTCACCGTAGCGGCCGTCCTTCGGCCGGCGCGAGGGCTGCACATAGGCGGCATTCCACGGTTTCGGGCCGAGCGCGCGCAGGGTGGTCGCAGGGTGGAAGGTGCCGGCGCCGACCTCCATGTCGTAGGGCTGGAGGATCACGCAGCCGTAATCCGCCCAATAGCGTTGCAGCGCCAGGATCAGGCCCTGGAACGAGCGGTCCGGGCGCATATGGGCGGGCAAGGAAGCGTCCATCGTCAGGTCAGGCTTTCGCGGGGGGTTGAATCGCGCGGGACCGTATCGACGGCGGCGGTGGGAATCAAGGCAAAGGGCGGATTGGGGCAAACAGCCCATCATCCCGCGACGATGCAGTAGGGTGGGCTAAGGCGCTCTTGCGCCGTGCCCACCATCTTTCGTTAACCGCATCAGAAGTGGTGGGCACGGCTTCGCTTTGCCCACCCTACGGCAGCGCAGCTACCCCGGGCGATACGCCCCGGTGACCGGGTCGCGCTTCAGCGTCTGGATTTCCCCCATGCGCGCGGCTTCAGCGACGCGCGACAGGCGCATCTCCTCCAGTTCCTGGTTGATCCGGACTGCGGTCTTGTAGGCCCAGCGGACCACGGCTAGCCCGCCCAGGACGCCCGCGAATGCAACGAACGGCGGCATCGGTCGATCCTTGTTCAATGCTCAGCCCCCACGCGCATTCTCGCGCAGACGAGCCCGCGCCGCAATTGGCTTGGTTCGGACCAAATGGCGCGGGCCGGCTCCTGCTAGAACCCGAATTTTGCCCAAATCGCCCGCGTTTCCAGCGCCGAAATCAGCTCCTCCGGCAGCCCAGCCATCCCTTCCAGGGCCGAAAGCTGGCCTGCGCCGGGTGATTTGCGGCCAAACAGACCGGACAGCAGCCCGGTCGGCTGGGCGATCACGGGGGTGAGAACCTTCTCGCCATAGCGGGCACGAAGAGTTGAGCGGAGGTCGCCGATCCCGTCGGCAAGGCCCAGCGAGATCGCAGTGTCGCCCGCCCAATATTCGCCGGTGAACAGGGTGTCCTCGCCGCCCTTCAGGCGCGCGCCCCGGCTCTCCTTCACGAGCGTAATGAAGATCGCGTGGATCTCGCGCTGAAGCTTCTTCAGCCGCGCCACGTCATCAGGGTTTTCGGGCAGGAATGGATCGAGCATCGCCTTGTGCTCGCCGGCGGTATAGAGCCGCCGCTCGATGCCGAGCCGCTTGATCGCCTCCTGGAAGCCGAAGCTGCCGCCGACCACGCCAATGGAGCCGAGGATCGAGGAGGGATCGCAGAAGATCTCGTCGCCCGCGCAGGCGATCATGTAGCCGCCGGACGCCGCGACGTCCTCGACGAACACCAAGACCTTAAGCTTCTTCTCGGCCGCAAGCTGCTTGATGCGCAGATAGATCTGGCGCGACTGCACCGGCGAACCGCCCGGCGAGTTGATGACGAGCGCCACCGCCTTGGCGTTGCGGAATGAGAAGGCGCGCTCCAGCACCCGCGCGATGCCTGCGAGCGTCATGCCCGGCCGCAGCGGCGTTACCGCGCCGATCACCCCGGAGAGCCGCACCACCGGCACGACCGCAGCGCCAGGGCGAAAGCGCGCCGGAAGATACTCCACGAACTTGTCGATCAGGCCGGACGTGTTGGGATCGTTCAATTGTTCGGCCATGCCGTTACCTCGTCTTTACCATTTCTTATCACGCGACTGTCATTGGAAGTGCCTGGAACGTGTTTTGCAAAGTCTCCGTAAGGAGGCTGCAATGAGGCAGCGGAGAACGACATGAAGATTTATCTGCTGATGATGCTGATGGGTGCGCTGTTCACGGCGATTCGCTTCACCACAGCGCAGGACCAGCAGTCGAACTCGCTTCCCCAGTAGATTTTCAAGCCGCCGCCAGCGGCAGCACCGCCCTCCCCGAAAGTACGTCCCGTAACTCTTTTTTAGGCACGCCTGACTCTTCGTTGAGCATCAGGCCCGGCAGGATGCGCGTCGGCGCCCTGCTGCCTTTGATGGCGCGGACCAGCACACGGATCGCAGGCTTCTCCGCGTCGCCATGAACCGGCAACACCGAGAGGCTTCCGAAGCCGCGTGACAGCGCTGTCAGTACGTCTGCTATCCCATCTGCGCGCCAGATCAAGGTCAGCGCGCCACCTGATTTGAGAATGCGCCGCGCTGCATGCACCCAGGCATGCAGCGTCTCCGTGGTCGCCACATGGGCAACGTGACGCGCCTGGTCCGGAGAGCCGCGATGGCGCACGGCATCGTTGAAGGGCGGATTCATCAGGACGACGTCAACGCTGTCAGGCCAAAGGCCGTTTGCCGCGAAGCTCTCCGAACCGGCCGTGACGTCGAGGACGATCGCCTCGGCTTCAATCGCATTCGCGGCCGCGTTGGCGCGCGCGAGGCTGCCAAGCTCCGGATCGATCTCGACCAGCATCAGGCTGACCCCGGGGACGCGCCGCGCCAGCGCCAGCCCCGCCGCACCGATGCCGGCGCCGAAATCGACGACGCGGTTGCCGGCCTTGGCCGCGGTCGCCGCGGCCAGCAGGATCGCATCGTGACCGGCGCGGTGACCGGACCGCTTCTGCATCAGCCGCAATTGCCCGTCCAGGAACGCGTCCTCGGTGACATCATCGACGTTCGGGGCGAGCTCAGTCATCGCCGCGCAATTCGTGGCTCAGGCCGGCCTCGGTGAGGAGCTGCCGCGCCGCGCTGGCGTCGTCCTCATGGACCAGGATCCGCCGCGGCAGGATGCCGAGCGAGCCCTCGATGATGCTCATGTTCTGGTCCAGCACCAGATGGTGGATATTGGCGCCGTCAAGCAACGCGCCTATCGCCGACACCAGCACCATGTCGTTGGTCCGAACCAGTTCGCGCAAAACGAGCCTCCTGCCTGACGCGGGGTGGGCGGAAATGTCAATGGTTCCGCGGCACTTGCCGCGTCCGTCCGCAGTTTCTATTGTCTTTGGATCAGAATAGCCCTTCCCGGGCAAATATTGGAGACCGGCGTGGCCGTAATCGTACCTTTCGAAACTCCCGGCGCGTCGATCGAAGAGCTGGTTGCCCTCGTCGCCCCCGACATGGAACGGGTCAATGCGACCATCCTGTCGCGGACCGGCTCCGAGGTGACGATGATCCCGGAGGTCGCCAACCACCTGATTTCCTCCGGCGGTAAGCGCCTGCGGCCGATGCTCACCCTCGCCATGGCCAACCTCGCCGGCTACGCGGGCGACGGCCATATCAAGCTCGCCGCTTCCGTCGAGTTCATGCATACCGCAACCCTGCTGCACGACGACGTCGTCGACGAGAGCGAGATGCGCCGTGGCAAGCTGTCGGCACGCATGCTCTGGGGCAACGAGGCCAGCGTGCTGGTCGGCGACTTCCTGCTCGGACAAGCCTTCCGCATGATGGTTGAGGTCGGCTCGTTGCGGGCGCTCGACATCCTCTCGGCAGCAGCCGCGACGATCGCCGAGGGCGAGGTGATGCAGCTCGCGGCCGCCAAGAACACCGCGACCACCGAGGACGAATATCTCGCCGTGATCCGCGCCAAGACCGCAGAATTGTTCGCGGCCGCCTGCGAGGTTGGGCCGGTGCTCGCCAACCGCCCGAAGGCCGAGCAGACCGCTTGCCGCTCGGTCGGCATGAATCTCGGCATCGCCTTCCAGCTCGTGGATGACGTGCTCGACTATGGCGGCAAGAGCGCCAAGCTCGGCAAGAATACCGGCGACGATTTCCGCGAAGGCAAGATCACACTGCCGGTGGTGCTCGCCTTCCGCCGCGGCAATGACACCGAGCGCGCCTTCTGGATAAGGGCGCTGGAGCGCGGTGAGATTGGGGACACCGATCTCGATCACGCCATCGGGCTGATGAACAAGCACCGTGCGCTCGAGGACACGCTGAGCCGCGCCCAGCATTACGGCGCCATGGCTGTGGATGCGCTGGCGCTGTTCCCGTCCTCGCCGATGAAGAGCGCGCTGGAGCAGGTCGTGGCGTTCTGCCTCGCACGGTCTCACTAAAGCGCGATGAAATTGGGATGAATCGTCATCGCGCTTTAGGTCATTGTTCGAGCATGATCTTTTCGGAAAACCGCTCCACACTTTTCCGGATCATGCTCTACCGGTCTCCGCGCAAATGATCGACACGAATTTCTGGCTGTTCCTCGCTGCCGCCCTCGTCATTGCACTCGTTCCCGGTCCCGGCATCTTCTACGTCGCGGCACGGAGCTTGTCGGAAGGGCGTGCGAGCGGATTTGTCTCGACTGCCGGCACGGCGCTCGGCGGCATGGTCCACGTGGTTGCGGGCAGCCTCGGCATCTCCGCCATCATCCTTGCGAGCGCCGAGCTCTTCGCCGCCGTGAAGTTCGGCGGCGCGATGTACCTCGTCTGGCTCGGCATCCGGACGGTTCGCAGCGCGGGCCAGCTTCAATCGCTGGAGCGTGAGCCCGTCGGCGACAAGCGCGCCTTCCGCGACGGCGTGCTGGTAGAGGCTCTGAATCCGAAGACTGCGGCGTTCTTCCTGGCCTTCATACCGCAGTTTCTCGATCCGTCCGCCGCCAGCCCCACGCTGCAGTTCATCCTGCTCGGCGCGATCTCGGTGACGCTAAATACGCTCGCCGATGTCGTTGTCGTGCTGATGGCCTCCCTCACCCGCGCGCAATTGATCGGTCGGCCGCGTCTCATGCAGCGCCTCACCCAGGGCTCCGGCATCTTCATCGCAGGTCTCGGCCTCTCGCTCGCGCTGGCGAGGCGGCCCGTGCAGAGCTAGCGCACCGCAGGGCCGTGGCATGGTGCTCGCCCCAAAAAGTCGCTTCTACGAGTCTCACGGCCTGCGGCTGCATTATGCCGACTGGGGCAACGAAGGCGCGCCAGTCGTCATCCTGGTCCATGGCGGGCGCGACCATTGCCGCAGCTGGGACGTCATCGCCCGCGCGTTGCAGCCGCATTTTCACGTGCTCGCGCCCGACCTTCGCGGGCACGGCGATTCCGACTGGACCAAAGGCGGCAGCTACGCGCTGACCGAGTATGTGTACGATCTGGCCCAGCTCGTCCGCGCCATCGCCGCGCAACAGGTGATCCTCATCGGCCATTCGATGGGCGGGATGGTGAGCCTGATCTATTCGGGATCGTTTCCGGAGCAGGTATCCGCGCTGGTGGTTCTCGACGGCGTGACGGTCTTGCCGGATGCGCAAAGGGCCCCCACGCCCGAACGCATCACCAAATGGGTCGGTCAGCTCGACAAATTGCACGACCGCGCCCCCCGCTCCTATCGCACGATCGAGGACGCTGCGGCGCAGATGAGAACCTACAACAAACGCCTGTCGCGCGAGCTGGCGCTGCACCTCGCAACGCACGGGGTGCGCCAAAACGACGATGGCACCTATCGCTGGAAGTTCGATCCCTACCAGCGCGTGACTGCGCCGCAGCGGCTATGGCCAGATGATCACGTCGCGCTGTGGGCTCGCATCGCCTGTCCAACGCTGCTCCTCAATGCCGACGAAAGCTTCCTCGCCGGCTCCAAGGCGGCAGGCCTCGAGAATTATTTCCAGAAAGCGCGCATCGAGACGATCAGCGGCGCCGGACACTGGCTGCATCACGACCGGCCGCGAGAGGTGTTAGGTGCGATCAAGCGGTTTTTAGGCGTGACAGAGGAAGGCGCAGGCTAGCTCATCTGCTGTAGGGTGGGCAAAGCGAAGCGTGCCCACCACTTCTACTACGCGACGTCGATGCATGGTGGGCACGGCGCTGTCGCGCCTTCCCCACGGTAGTCGAGTGCTCGGCACCCGGCTACATCCACGTCATTGCAAGCAGCTAGCTCAACGTCCCCGCATGCACCCACCAGCCGGAGTGATCACGGCGAATCGTTTCGGCTGCGGCGTGAGCGTGTGCCGCGTCGCCGAAGATCGCAAAGCAGGTCGCGCCCGAACCCGACATGCGGGCGAGCTTGACACCAGCACAGGCGCGCAAGGCGTCCAGCACCTCGCCGATCACGGGCTCGATGCGCATTGCGGGGGCTTCGAGATCGTTGGCAACGGTCGAGAGGACGTCGACCCAGTCTGTGGTCGAGGCACCCCCCTCCGGCCAGGCCGGCGCTTCAAGGACGTCGGTGGCGCCGACCAGAAGCTCGCCGTTGCGCAGGCCCAGCGCCTGGAACACGTCCTTGGTCGCCACCGGCACGCGGGGATTCACCATCACACTGGGCATGCTCGGCAGCATCAGCGGCAGGAGTTGCTCGCCGACGCCGGTCATGTCGCAGGCGCGCGAGAGCAGGCACACCGGCACGTCGGCGCCGGTCGCAAGCGCGACCTCCTGCAAGCGGGGATCATCGAGCGACAGATTGTTGAGGCGCGCAAGCAGCCGCAAGGCGGCCGCAGCATCCGCAGAGCCGCCACCGATACCGGCTGCAACGGGCAGCACCTTGTCGAGCGCGAAGGCACCGAGCTTCAGGTTCGGCACGGCTTCGGCGAGAAGCCTTGACGCCTTGAGCACGAGATTGTCGGCGGTGTCGCCACAGGCTGCAGCCAACGGGCCCGTGGTGGTGAGCTTCAGCTCACTTCCGGGCTCGAGCGTGAGACGATCGGCGCAATCGGCGAATGCGACCACGCTTTCGAGATCATGATAGCCGTCGGTGCGACGACCGACGACGCGAAGGCTCAAATTGACCTTCGCCCGTCCTTCTTCAATCAACGCCGACATCGGCGACCAACCCCTGCCCCTTTTTGGATCAACCGCCCTTGCCGTCGTCCTTCTTCTTCTCGGCCTGCGCGGCCGAAGAATTCGAATTGTCGTCGGTCAGACCATTGGCAATCTTGGCCTCGATCTTCGGCAGGTCGTCCGGCTCGGGCTTCAGATCCCGCGCATGCGACCACTGGAATTTGGCTTCCAGCGTGCGGCCGATGCGCCAGTAGGCGTCGCCGAGATGGTCGTTGATGGTGGGATCCTCGGGCTTCAGGTCGATCGCACGCTCGAGGTTCTTCACCGCCTCCTCGTAATTGCCGATGCGGTAATAGGCCCAGCCGAGCGAGTCGACGATGTAGCCGTCGTCAGGCCGCTGCTCGACGGCGCGCTTGATCATCTTCATGCCGTCATCGAGATTGACGCCCTGATCGATCCAGGAATAGCCGAGATAGTTGAGGACATGCGGCTGGTCGGGCTGGAGCTCGAGCGCCTTCTTCATGTCGGCTTCCGCCTTGCCCCACTGCTTTGAGCGCTCCTCGCAGATGCCGCGGTAGTAGTACCAGACGCTGTTGGATTTGTCGGCGCCGGCCGGCAGCACCTCGACGCCTTGCGAATAGGTCGCGCCGCAATCACCGAACTTCTTGCGGCCGCGCTCGATATTGCCGAGCGCCATGATGGCTTCGAGATCCTTCGGATCTTCCAGGACCACGGATTTGAGGATCTTGATCGCCTCGTCGGTCTTGTCGGCGGAGTCGAGATCGACCGCGAGCTGGATCTGCGCGTTGCGCTTCAACGGCGAGTTCGCCGGCACGCGCTCATAGACCTTGATCGCCATCTGCGGCCGCTTCACCGATTCATAGAGATCGGCGAGCGACAGCAGCGCGAGCGGATGGCTCGGCTGGAGATAGAGCGCAAGCTGGAGATAGACCAGCGCAAGATCCTCGCCGCCGCGGCGGGTCAGCGTGGCGCCGATGCCGTAAAGCGCTTCGGCCGCACCGCCTTGCGCGGAATCGATCAGCGGAGGCATCTTCTTGCCGGCGCGGGTCTCGCGCAGGCCTTCCTGGATCAGCGGATGACGGGCGAGCTTCTTGTCGAAGGCCTCGTAGACGGTGGTCGCGGCGGCCGCATCCTTGTTGCGCGACAGCCAGCGCGCATAGGCTTCGGTGATGCGCAGCATGGAATCGTCGAGCTTGTAGGCGCGCTCGAAGCGGGTTCCGGCGTCCTTCTCCTTGCCGGCGAGCTCGAGGATCAGGCCAGCATGGAGGTCCTTGAACAGCGGATACCATTCCGGGCCCGTCAGCTTGTCGATGCTGGCGACGGCAGCCTTCGAGTCGCCCGCGCCATAAGCAGCCCAGCCGGACAACAGCGTCGCGACCAGATCGGTGATCGGCCCGCGGATCGACTGGTTGATGTTGCTCTGCGCGGTCGCATATTTCTTCAGCTTCAGATCGTGCACGCCGACCACGAGGCGCGCGACGCGGTTCGACTTGTCGATCGTCAGGATGCGCTCGGCGAGCTTGACGGCTTCGTCGATGTCGCCATCCGCGACGGAGGAGATGAAGGCGCGGTCGAGCAGCTCGTTGTTCTTGGGATCGGTACGCAGCGCCGAGCGGTAGAAGGCGGCCGCGGACGAGGCGTCGCGTTCGACGCTGGCGTGGCGCGCGGCGAGATAGCTGCCCGCGCCGGTGAGCGACTTCAAATCATTCCGGGTCGGAAACTGCACCGCCGTGTCGGCCGGATGATCCGGCGTCTGCGCCAAGACCGCGCCAGGGACCGCCACGATCGCAGAACCGGCAAGGGCGATGGCAGCAGCAGTCCAGCGGTTGAAACGATTTGAAAACATCAGGGCTCGCCTTAAGTTTGGAAAGTCGGGGTCGTCTCGCTTGCAAACGCGACCGGTGGCATCGGGACCCGGAACCGTCGTGGCGGGGAACAATGCCGCTTTTGGCGTCCAATCGCAAGGATTCGGCGGGGTTTTCGGAAGCCGATTCGGCGCTCGCCCCTACCGGTCCTGTCCGCCCCAAGATCCTGCCCAAGACGCTTTTACTATGGCCTTATCGTGGCCACGGACCGTGTCTCCGGTCACTGCCCTCACGCAATCGTGCGGCAGTTTGCCCGAATCCTACATGGCCTCGTAGTTTGGCCCACCGCCGCCCTCCGGCGGAACCCAGGTGATGTTGCCGTTCGGATCCTTCACGTCGCAGGTTTTGCAGTGAACGCAATTCTGGGCGTTGATCTGGAAGCGCGGAGCCGCGCCCTCCTCCACCCATTCATAGACGCCGGCCGGGCAGTAACGGTTCGAGGGGCCGGCAAAGACGTCGTGCTCCGAGGTCTTCTGGAGGTCCATGTCCGCAACCTTCAGGTGAACCGGCTGGTCCTCTTCATGGTTGGTGTTGGACAGGAACACCGACGACAGCTTGTCGAAGGAGATCTTGCCGTCCGGCTTCGGATAGTTTTTCGGTGCATGGCTTTTCGCAGGATCGAGCGTGGCGCGGTCGGGCTTGGCGTGTGACTGCGTGCCGAACAGCGAGACACCGAACAGTGTGTTGCACCACATGTCGAAGCCGCCGAGCGCGACACCGAGCACGGTGCCGAACTTCGACCATAGCGGCTTGACGTTGCGCACCAGGAACAGGTCCTTGCCGACCGAGGATGAGCGCCACGCGTTCTCATATTCGGCGAGTTCGTCATTGGCACGGCCGGCCGCGAGCGCGGCGGCGACATGCTCGGCGGCGAGCATGCCCGAGCCCATCGCGTTGTGGACGCCCTTGATGCGCGGCACGTTGACGAAACCTGCCGCACAGCCGATCAGCGCGCCGCCAGGGAAGCTGAGCTTCGGCACCGATTGGTAGCCGCCCTCCGTGATGGCGCGCGCGCCATAGGCGAGCCGCTTGCCGCCTTCGAACGTGCCGCGGATCGAGGGATGGGTCTTGAAGCGCTGGAACTCGTCGAACGGCGACAGATACGGATCGTCGTAGTTGAGATGCACGACGAAGCCGACGGCCACGAGATTGTCGTCGTAATGGTAGAGGAACGAGCCGCCGCCGGTCTTCATGTCGAGCGGCCAGCCGAAGGAATGCTGGATCATCCCCTTCTGGTGCTTGGCCGGATCGATCTGCCAGACTTCCTTCAGGCCGATGCCGAATTTCCCCGGCTCGCTGCTCGCGTCCAGCGCGAACTTGGCAATGAGCTGCTTGGAGAGAGAGCCGCGGGCGCCCTCGGCGAACAGCGTGTACTTGCCGAGCAATTCCATGCCGCGGGTAAAGGAATCCTTCGGCTTGCCGTCCCTGCCGATGCCCATGTCTCCGGTGGCGATACCCTTCACCGTACTGTTCTCGTCGTAGAGCACTTCGGCGGCTGCAAAGCCCGGATAGATTTCGACGCCGAGCGCTTCGGCTTTCCGCGCCAGCCAGCGACAGACATTGCCGAGTGAGCCAATATAGCAATGATGATTGTTCATCAGCGGCGGCATCAGGAAGTTCGGCAGCTTGATCGCGCCGCCCGCCGTCATCCAGTAGAAGCGGTCGTCCTTGACCTCTGTCTTCAGCGAGCAGTCGGGATCATTCCGCCAGTCGGGAATAAGCTTGTCGAGGCCGGCGGGATCGATCACCGCACCCGAGAGAATATGCGCGCCGACTTCCGAGCCCTTCTCCACCACGACGATGTTGAGGTCGGCGTTGAGCTGCTTCAGCCGGATCGCGGCCGAAAGACCCGAGGGACCGGCGCCGACGATGACGACGTCGAATTCCATGGATTCGCGCGGAGGAAGTTCTTCGGTGCTCATCTGATCTCAGCCCTTGAGACGGTCCCTGGTCGTTTGCGCCCCCTTGTTTCCGATTTTTCCGGGCAGGACAACCTCGGAAATGCGTTTCGCTGGGATGCAAGGCCCCCTAAACTGACCTAAATGTCATAAGTTGCCATGATCAGCGAACCCGCCCCCACCGTCCGCGAACTGCTGGCCTTCTATCTGGAGGCGGGCGTCGACTGCGCGCTTGCCGAGGAACCGATCGATCGGCTCGCCGAACCGGAAGCGCCGCCCCCGGTCGCGCGCGCGGTTCAGCCGGTCGAGGCGCCACGCCCCGTTGCAGCGCCTGCGGTGACGCGCGGCGAGGCCGCGCCCGCACCTGACGTTGCGATCGCCTCAGCGCGCGAGGCGGCGCGGACCGCACCAACGCTGGAGGCACTGCGCGAGCTGATGCAGAATTTCGACGGCTGCGCTTTGAAGAACACTGCGACGCGGCTGGTGTTCGCCGACGGCAACCCGGAAGCGCGCATCATGTTCGTCGGCGAGGCGCCGGGTCGTGATGAGGACATCGAAGGACTGCCCTTCGTCGGGCGCTCGGGAAAGCTGCTCGACCGTATGATCGGCGCGATCGGACTCGATCGCAGCAAGGCCTATATCGCCAACGTCATCCCGTGGCGGCCGCCGGGCAACCGCACGCCGACGCCGCAGGAGACGCAGACCTGCCTGCCCTTCATCCAGCGCCAGATCGAGCTCGTGAATCCCGACGTGCTGGTGACGCTCGGCAATCCCTCGACGCAGACGCTGCTTTCAACGCGTGAGGGCATCATGCGCACGCGCGGCCGCTGGTTCGACTACGACACAGGCGCGCGCGTCATCCGCGCGCTGCCGACATTCCATCCGGCCTATCTGCTGCGCTCTCCGTCCTACAAGCGGCTGGCCTGGCAGGATCTGCGCGCGATCGCGAAGGTGCTGGCGGGATAGCTCTTGTAGGGTGGACAAAGGCGCTCTTGCGCCGTGCCCACCATCTCTCCGCACATGAACAAAAGCGGTGGACACGCTTCGCTTTGCCCACCCTACGATGTCCGAACTAAGTCCCCTTGGGGCGCACGATGGCCCAGCCGATGCGCAGCAGCGGCTGGCGGCCGTTCACCAGCCATTCGAAGGCGCGCGGCACTTCGGGCACGATGCCGGGGAAGCGTTTTGCAATCTCCGGCGGCGGGGTGCCGGCGGTGTCGGAGGCGCGCCAGACCACGACGCCGCCGGTCTCGCTGAACCTGGCCGGCGTGAACCAGGGCGTACGCTGCGGCTCAGCGTCGATGAGGAGATGCGGCCGGCCGGAATGCAGCGCGATCAGGCTGGCAAGCTGCGTCTCGCCGGCGACGGCGCGCAGACGCTGGTTGGTGCGGCGGGCAAAGCTGTCGTCGAAGAAGTCCGAGATCGCACGCGCCGGCATCGAGGTCGTGATCTCGCTGGTCCCGATCCACGGCATCAGGAGAACCGCCAGCACGATGCCCGCGGCGGGCGCGGCGACGGCAGCCGCCCACACCGTGCGCAGCACGCGGGCACGGCGCATCGCGATCAGATCGCCGGCGGCGACGATTACGGCAAGGCCCGACATCAGCAGTACGAGGCCTGCCCCGCCCGCCACGCTATCGAGCCCGAACAGACCGGAGATCAACACGGTGCCAAGCCCGGGAGCCAGCGCAAAGAAGTAGACGAAGTGACGCCCCAGCGGCTCGACCGACGGCCGGTAGATGATCGGGGCGTCCTCACTCTTGCCGGCGAACCAAGTCGTGTTGAGAAAGGTCAACACCGGGATTGCCACCGCGCCGAGCACGAGGCCGCCGAACAGCCAGGCCGTGTTGATCGCGCTTGCCTTCAAATCCTCAACCTGCGGCAAGGCCGGCATGGACAGCGTCTCGGCACGCAGCAGCCAGATCGCATAAGGCAGCACCAGCACGGCAACGACGACGAGCGCATAGACCGGATCGAGTGCGCGCAGCGTTTTGCGACCGCCTTCGGTCGCGACCGCGAAGATGACGAGCAGCAACAACAGGCCGATGGCAGCCGGCGTCGTCAGCAGCAGCAGCCCGGAAGCGATCGACCAGGCGAACCAGGCATTGCCGCGGCGCTGGCCGACGACTTGCCAGGAGTGCAAGAGGAGCAGCGCCCAGAGCGGTCGCGCCAGCACCATCGGACCGAAGTCGAGCGCGGACGAGGAGAACGCCAGCACGGTCATGGTTAAGAGCACGGCGAGCACCGCCTGCTGGGTGCCGACCACGGCGCGCGCCAGATGATAGAGCGCAATGAAGGTCGCGATCTCGCAGAGCTCGGCCAGCACATAGACGCCGATCATGTGGTTGCCGGCGGCGCGGTAGGCGATGTCGCCGAGCCAGAACGCGAGCGGCGGCCCGAGCCCGGTGCCGACCTGATATTCGCGGCCGAAGGCGAGGAGCGTGGCGAGATTGCCGGGCGGGCTGCGGTATAAGACCAGCGCCACGAACAGCCACATCGCGGCCTGGAGCAGCACCACGATCCACACCACCAGCCGCGGCCGTGCGCGGATCAGCTCGATGACCAGGGAGGTAAACCGCATGCAAGGTCCGAAATGATGCAGCCAACCCGTCCAAGCCGGCGCGTCCATGTTTGATAAAGCGCGCTGCGCGCCGTGGCAACCAACTCCTCTCCCTCTCCCTGTTCTTACGGATAGAGGTGAAAACCCGCTGCTAGAGATTGGCCGAAACGTCGACCTGCACCTCTGCCTCGACCTGCACAACCGCATCATCCACGGCCGTGAACAGGTCGCGTTTCGGTTCGACCGTCCAGGGCATGTGCTTCTCGCGCGCGGCGACCACGGGCGCGAAGAAGCTGCGGTGGTGGATGGATGGACCGAGGCGATCCAACGCATCCAGGTGCTCTGGCACCGCGTAGCCCTTGTGCTGCTCGAAACCGTAGCCCGGACAATCACCCGCCAGCGCGCACATCAGCCGGTCGCGCGTGACTTTGGCGACAATCGAGGCGGCCGCGATCGAGAGCACCAGGCCGTCCCCGCCGATCACCGCCTCGCATTCGCAGGCCGTATCAAGCTTGTCGCGGCCGTCGACGAAGACATGACGAGCCGCCTCGGGCAGCGCCACCACCGCGCGCTTCAGCGCCCAGAGCGAGGCGCGCAATATATTATCGCGGTCGATGCGCGCGGGCGAGGCGACGGCGACCGAGACCTGCGCGGTTGCGCAGATCTTGTCGAACAGCCTTTCGCGCTCCTCGGCCGTCAGGCGCTTGGAATCGTCGATGCCGCGCGGGATCCGGTTCGGGTCGAGAATGACGGCGGCCGCAACCACTGGGCCAGCCAGCGGCCCCCGCCCCGCCTCGTCGCAGCCGGCGACCGGCCAAATGCCGCGCTTGATCAGCGCGCGCTCGCGGCGAAAGCTCGGCGGCGCGATCGCGATGACGCCCTTCGCGGCCTTGGCCGCTCCCTTGGGCTCCTTCGCGGCCGCTTTGGGCTCTTTCTTCGCGGCGTCCTTTGCCGGCTTGCTGGCTGATTTGTCCCGAATCATGGTCGGGATCGTGCGCACGCAGGTCCAGCCAGCGCAACCGGGAACCTCGGATATTCCCGCTATTCAGGCCCGCCTTACCTCAGAACAAGCTGAGCTGCTCGCCGCCGCGCTTGGGCTTGGCGAAGTGATCCGTGCTGAGCTTGGAGCGGCGCTTGTTCAAGCCGAGGCGTTCGCAGGCGATTTCGAAGCGGCGGCCGATGGTCCAGGCCATGGGACCCGTGCCCTTCATCCGCTCGCCCCATTTCGAGTCGTAGTCGCGGCCGCCGCGCATGTCGCGGATCAGGGTGAAGACGTGGCGATAGCGGTCGGGATAGTTCGCCATCAGCCATTCGCGGAACAGGTCGCGCACCTCGAGCGGCAGCCGCAGCAGCACGTAGGAAGCCTCCTTGACGCCGGCATGCGCGGCCGCATCGAGGATGCGCTCGATCTCGGAGTCGTTCAGCGCGGGGATCACAGGCGCGACCATCACGGTGGTCGGGATACCGGCCTCGCCAAGCTGCTTGAGCGCCTCCAGGCGCTTGGGCGGCGTCGAGGCGCGCGGTTCCATGGTGCGCGCCAGCTTCGGATCGAGTGTGGTGACCGAGATCGCGACCTTGGCGAGGTTCCGCTTGGCCATGCGCGACAGGATGTCGATGTCGCGCGTCACCAGCGCCGATTTCGTCACGATGCCGACGGGATGGCCCGCACGCTCAAGCACCTCGAGAATGCCGCGCATGATGTTTCGCTCGCGCTCGATCGGCTGATACGGATCGGTGTTGGTGCCGATCGCGATCATCCGCGGCTCGTAGCCGGTCGCGGCGAGTTCCTTCTCCAGGAGCGCCGGCGCCTCGGGCTTGGCGAACAGCTTCGACTCGAAGTCGAGCCCTGGCGAGAGGCCGAGATAGGCGTGGGTCGGCCGCGCGAAGCAGTAGACGCAGCCGTGCTCGCAGCCGCGGTAGGGATTGATGGAACGGTCAAAGCCGATGTCGGGCGAGTCGTTGCGTGTGATCACCTTGCGTGAGGTGTCGACCGCCACCGTGGTCTTGAACGGCGGCAGCTCCTCCAGGCTCTGCCAACCGTCATCGAAGGCGACGCGCGCCTCGGCCTCATAGCGGCCGCTGGCGTTGGACTGGGCGCCCCGTCCGCGCCTGCGCTCCCGGTCGATCGCGACCGCAAGTTCAGGAAACGCGGAAGGCGCACCCGCCGGCTCGGAGGGCGCCGTGACCGGCGGGTGCCTGAGGGCATGAGAGGATGCTCGACTCATGCAGGCAAGATAGCATCCAAACGGAACAAATCAAGAACACAAACGTAAAAACCGTAAAACAACCCCATGCAAAGTAACCGCCCAAACTTCCCGCACCGAATTTTGACCTCGCGCAAGGGTTGCCGGCCGCATTGCCGTTTGATGCCGCCAGTACAAACGGGATCGATCGCACTGGAACCGGGTTGGTGACGGTCGCCGCAACAAGGTCAGCTCATCATGACGAGCCAACAACAAGCGCGCGCCAGCACAGGCGATCTCGACCTGCTCGATCGCTACTGGCGCGCCGCGAACTACTTATCCGTCGGGCAAATCTACCTTTTAGACAATCCGCTGCTGCGTGAGCCGCTCCGCCCCGAGCACATCAAGCCGCGCCTGCTCGGCCATTGGGGTACGACGCCCGGGCTGAACTTCATTTATGCCCATCTCAACCGAGCGATCCGCACGCTTGATCTCAGCGTGCTCTATATCTGCGGCCCCGGCCATGGCGGCCCGGGCATGGTCGCCAACACTTATCTCGAAGGCAGCTATAGCGAAATCTATCCGGACATCGGGCGCGATGCGGACGGATTGCGCAAGCTGTTCAGGCAGTTCTCCTTCCCCGGTGGCATTCCAAGTCACGCGGCGCCGGAGACGCCGGGTTCGATTCACGAAGGCGGCGAGCTCGGCTACGCGCTGGTGCATGCCTATGGCGCCGCGTTCGACAATCCCGACCTGATCGTCGCCTGCGTCGTCGGCGACGGCGAAGCCGAGACAGGACCGCTCGCCGCGTCCTGGCATTCCAACAAGTTCGTCAATCCCGCGCATGACGGCGCGGTGCTGCCGATCCTGCATCTCAACGGCTACAAGATCGCCAACCCCACCGTGCTCGGACGGATGCGCGACGAGGAGATCCGCCATCTCTTCCGTGGGCTGGGCCACGAGCCGCTGTTCGTCGAGGGCGACGATCCCAAAACGATGCACCGGATCATGGCCGATGCGCTTGACGTGGCTCTCGCCAGCATCCGCTCCATCCAGCAGCACGCGCGCGAGGCACAGACGACGATCGAGCGGCCGCGCTGGCCGATGATCGTGCTGCGCTCACCGAAGGGCTGGACCGGTCCCAAGGAGGTCGACGGGCTGAAAGTCGAGGGTTTCTGGCGCGCCCATCAGGTGCCAGTCGCCAATTGCCGCGAAAATCCCGCGCATCTGAAAGTGCTCGAAGGCTGGATGAAGAGCTATGCGCCGGAGGAGCTGTTCGACCACAACGGCACGCTTGTTCCCGAGTTGCAGGCGCTCGCTCCGACCGGCGACCGCCGCATGGGCGCCAATCCGCACGGCAATGGCGGGCTGTTGAAGCACGAGCTGAAGCTACCCGATTTTCGCAGCTTCGCCGTCGAGGTGAAGCAGCCGGGCAAGGCGGTCGCGGAGGCGACGCGCGAGCTCGGCAAGTTCCTGCGCGACGTGGTCAGACTGAACGGGGTTGCGCGCAATTTCCGTATCATGGGTCCGGATGAGACCGCGTCGAACCGGCTCGACGCCGTGTTCGAAGCAACCGAACGCGTATGGATGGAACCGACCGAACCTTACGACGTGCACCTCGCCCAGGATGGCCGCGTCATGGAGGTTTTGAGCGAGCATCTCTGCCAGGGCTGGCTTGAAGGCTATCTGCTCACTGGACGCCACGGCTTCTTCTCCTGCTACGAGGCCTTCATCCACATCGTTGACTCCATGTTCAACCAGCACGCCAAATGGCTGAAGGTGTCGCGCGAGCTGACATGGCGGCGGCCGATCGCCTCCCTCAATTATCTCCTGACCTCACATGTCTGGCGCCAGGACCACAATGGCTTCAGCCATCAGGATCCCGGCTTCGTCGATCTCGTCACCAACAAGAAAGCGGACATCGTCCGCGTTTATTTCCCGCCGGACGCCAACACGCTGCTGTGGGTGGCCGATCACTGCCTCCGCACCTACAACCGCATCAACGTCATCGTCGCAGGCAAGCAACCCGCGCCGCAATGGCTCAGCATGCAGGATGCGGCCACACATTGCGATGCCGGCATCGGCATCTGGACCTGGGCCGGCACGGAAAGCGCCGAGCGCGAGCCCGACGTCGTGATGGCCTGCGCCGGCGACGTGCCGACATTGGAAACGCTCGCTGCCGTCGATCACTTGCGCAAGGCGCTGCCCGACCTAAAGATCCGCGTCGTCAACGTCGTCGACCTCATGACATTGCAACCGAAGGAACAGCATCCGCACGGCCTTTCCGACCGCGATTTCGACTCGCTGTTCACGCGCAACAAGCCGGTGATCTTCGCCTACCACGGCTACCCCTATCTCATTCATCGCCTGACCTACAGCCGCACCAACCATGCCGGCATGCATGTGCGCGGCTTTGAAGAGGAAGGCACCACGACCACGCCGTTCGACATGGTCGTGCTCAACGAGCTCGACCGCTATCACCTGGCGATCGAGGCGATCGAGCGTGTGCCCGGGCTCGCGACGAAAGCGGCGCATGTGAAACAGCAGTTCCGCGATGCCCTGCTCAAGCATTCGCGTTACGTGCGCGAGCACGGCGAGGACATGCCGGAGATACGGGATTGGGTCTGGCCGATCAGCGCAGGCGGAACGACGCGGGCTTAATCTTACTGAGTCAGAAATCCACGGACCAAGCTGGGTGAGAATCGCATATTGAAGGAGGTTCAACTCGAGATCGAGGATCTGAGATGGGTCGCCGAGGAAAGGGAACCAGCGAGACACGATTTGCGGCGTACGTCGACGGTCT